>QKGU01000270.1 GCA_003250325.1 Paludibacter sp. | reverse complement strand
ACCCAAAGCCGATCCAGTGGCATGTCTGATGCAGAAAGTTCTGTGCGGTTGTATATAGCGTCACTTGGCGAAATATAGGCAGCAAATTTTTCGTAATAGAGAGGTACTTCCAAAATTTTAGGATCATCAAGTGGAGTCGACAAAATAGCCATATCAATTTCAGCTACTCTCAATTTCTCAATAATTGTGCTGGTATGAAGTTCGTTAATTTTCAAATCCAAATCAGGATACAATTCCCTGAACGATGCTATAAATTTAGGTAACAGATAAGGTGCAATTGTAGGAATCACAGCCAAACTCAACGAACCTGATATGGACTTTTTGTTTGAATGAACACTCTCTTTCAGTTGATTTGCCTGAAATACCACTTCCAGAGCTTGCTTAATAATTTGTTTCCCTATCTCAGTAGCTTCAATAGGCTGCCTCGAACGATCGAAAATTTTGCAATCCAATTCATCTTCCAGTTTTTGAATCATGGCACTAAGTGTGGGTTGAGTAACCCCGCATAATTCAGCTGCTCTAACAAAATGGCGTGTTTTATCCAACGCCAAAACATATTCCAATTGTTGTAAAGTCATTTCTTATAGTTTTTATCTATGCAAAGATATACATTTATTGAAACAAATAACTGACAAATAAAACAAAGAAATAGATTTTTATAAATGAACCTGACAATATATTATATAATTCACTCTAAACTATTTTTGGATTCATATTTGATAAAATCTGTAACATAATATTATTTAGTAGTTATCCATTTTTTACAACCAAAAAATACTATCTTTGTCAGTCTTTTTCCATAAATGGCAGACAAAAAAATCAAAAAACACACACGAAGCAAAAAATAAATATTAGAACACATATGGGATTTAATGATTTTCTAAAAAAAGTACTTGGGAACAAAGCCCAAAGAGACCTTAAAGAGATTACGCCATTCGTAGAAAAAATAAAAGTAGCTTACGAAGAAATAAAAAAACTTTCCAACGATGAGCTTCGCGCTCGCACCGAAACGCTCAAATCGCGTATTCAGGAATATGTAGCTCCAGAAAAACAACGAATTGCGGAATTGAAAGCCGGAATCGAGGAAATGGAAATCGACCTTCGCGAAAAATCGTATACCGAGATTGACAAACTGGAAAAAGAAATTGTAGAAAAATACGAAAAAGCATTGGAAGAAGTGCTTCCGGAAGCTTTCTCTATTATGAAAGATACAGCACGCCGCCTAAGCGAAAATCCAGAAATTATTGTTAACGCAACAGACTTCGACCGTGATTTAGCTGCAAAATACGATTTCGTAACTATAGAAGGTGATAAAGCTCACTATAAAAACCAATGGACAGCCGGAGGCAACCTCATCAAATGGGAAATGGTGCATTACAATGTGCAGTTAATCGGTGGTGTGGTTCTTCATAAAGGTAAAATTTCTGAAATGGCTACAGGGGAAGGAAAAACACTTGTGGCAACTTTACCTGTTTTCCTCAACGCATTAACCAGAAATGGAGTTCACGTGGTAACGGTGAACGATTATCTGTCGAAACGTGACTCGGAATGGATGGGACCATTGTATATGTTTCATGGTTTGACTGTAGATTGTATCGATAAACATCGTCCGAATTCAGAGGAACGTCGCAAAGCTTACATGGCCGATATTACTTTCGGTACAAACAACGAATTTGGTTTCGATTACCTTCGTGACAATATGGCTTCGAGCCCAGAGGATTTGGTACAGCGCAAACATAATTACGCAATTGTGGATGAGGTCGACTCAGTGTTGATTGACGATGCCCGTACTCCGTTGATTATTTCCGGTCCGGTTCCAAAAGGCGAAGATCAGCTTTTCGAAGAAATGCGTCCGAAAGTGGAACGTTTGGTAAATTCACAAAAAACGTTGGCGACAAAATATTTGGCCGATGCGCGTAATTTATTGAAATCGGAAGACAAAAAAGTTCAGGAAGAAGGCGCGTTGGCATTGTTCCGTTCATACAAAGGAATGCCAAAGAACAAACCGCTCATTAAATACCTCAGCGAACAGGGCGTGAAAGCGATTCTGCAAAAAACCGAAGAGTTTTACATGCAGGAAAACAACCGCAATATGCACATTGCTACCGATCCGCTTTACTTCGTTATCGACGAAAAAAACAACTCCATTGAGCTTACCGACAAAGGTATTGACCTGATTACCGACAACACCGACGATCCGCATTTCTTCGTGTTGCCTGATGTTGGTAGCGAAATTGCAGAACTTGAAAAGAACAAAACTATCACATCAGAAGAAAGACAGTCGGCTAAAGATGAAATTCTTCAGAATTATTCTATAAAATCCGAACGTGTTCACACCATCAACCAATTACTAAAAGCATACACGCTTTTCGAAAAAGATGTGGAATATGTGGTAATGGAAAACAAGGTAAAAATTGTGGACGAGCAAACTGGACGTATCATGGACGGTCGCCGTTATTCGGATGGTTTACATCAGGCGATTGAAGCCAAAGAACGTGTGACGATTGAAGCTGCGACACAGACATTCGCAACTATTACGCTGCAAAACTATTTCCGTATGTATCACAAGCTTTCAGGGATGACCGGTACGGCAGAAACTGAAGCAGGCGAACTTTGGGACATCTACAAATTAGACGTTGTGGTTATCCCAACCAACCGTCCGATTTCGCGTAAAGATATGGAAGATCGCGTTTACAAAACAAAACGCGAAAAATATATGGCCGTTATCGAAGAAATTGTAAAACTGGTGGAAGAAGGACGACCTGTTTTGGTGGGTACAACTTCTGTCGAAATTTCTGAGTTATTGAGCCGTATGCTTACCGGACGAAAAATTAAGCACAACGTTTTGAATGCTAAACTGCACCAACGTGAGGCTGATATTGTAGCAGAGGCCGGACAAAAAGGAACTGTAACCATTGCAACCAATATGGCTGGTCGTGGTACAGATATTAAGCTAACCGCTGAAGTAAAAGAAGCTGGCGGTTTGGCAATTATTGGTACCGAACGTCATGAAAGCCGCCGTGTCGACCGCCAGTTACGTGGTCGTGCCGGTCGTCAGGGTGACCCTGGATCTTCTGTTTTCTACGTTTCGCTCGAAGACGATTTAATGCGTTTGTTTGGTTCGGAAAGAATTTCTGGCGTAATGGATCGTTTAGGTTTCCAGGAAGGCGAAATGATCGAACATTCGATGATTTCGAAATCTATCGAACGTGCACAGAAAAAAGTGGAAGAAAACAACTTTGGTATTCGTAAACGATTGCTTGAATACGACGACGTAATGAACTCGCAACGTGAAGTAGTTTATTCAAAACGTCGCCACGCTCTTATGGGCGAGCGTATTGGCGTTGATATCATCAATATGATTTACGATACGGCAGAAACTACTGTGGAAACAGCACGCAACAACGGAGATTTCTACGAACTGGAAGAAACATTGCTGAAAGTTTTCGCCATGGATGTTCCTTTTACCGAAGAAGAATTCAGTTCTACAAAGCCAAGCGAATTATCCAACCGCATAGCCGAAGCTGCCTTGCAAACGTATAAACGCAAAATGGACAAATTGTCTTCGGTTGCTTATCCCGTTATCAAACAGGTTTTTGAGGAAAGAGGTAAACAATATGAAAATATATTGATACCGGTTACTGATGGCAAACGTGTTTTCAACGTAACTACTCATTTGGAAACAGCCTACAAAACAGAAGCTCGCGAAGTAATCAAAGCTTTCGAAAAACAGACATTATTATATGTGATTGATGATGAGTGGAAAGAACATCTTCGCCAGTTGGACGAATTGCGTAACTCGGTTCAAAATGCAAGTTACGAACAGAAAGATCCATTGTTGATCTACAAACTGGAATCGTTCGGATTATTCAAAGAAATGATCGATTCTATTAACCGTAAGATCCTGGCCATTCTAATGCGCGGGCAAATTCCAATGCGTGAACCGGAGCAAGTTCGTGAAGCACGACCAATACAACGCATGGACATGAGTAAATATCGCACTCAAAAAGCCGATGCAGATGGTGGCAACAGAAGTAACGATCCAACTAAACAAGACACTCGTGAAATACAAAAACCACAGCCGATTCATGTAGAAAAGAAAGTGGGTCGTAACGATCCATGTCCTTGCGGTAGCGGCAAAAAATACAAAAACTGCCACGGAGCAAATTAATAGTTGACAGTTGATAATTTATAGGTTAAAGTTTGAAAGTTAGTAATCACTATTATACTTTCAAACTTTAATAACTTTCAAACTTTAATAACTTTCAAACTTTATAAACTAAAAAGCATGATTTTAAATTTCATAACCTGGAACGTAGATCCCGTTTTTATTAATCTAGGGTCGTTAACTATTCGCTGGTATGGACTATTGTGGGCACTGGGTATCTGGTTAGCATTAGTCATTGTTCAAAAGTTATTTAAACACGAAAAACTCCCTGAACAATGGATAGATAAAATGTTTATGTACACCGTAATAGGGACTATTGTTGGCGCGCGTTTAGGTCATTGCTTCTTCTATGAATGGAGACTTTTGCCTGAGCCTGTGACGTTTTTAGGCATCACGTTCAAATATGGCAATCATTATTTATCACACCCATGGGAATTGCTGTACATTTGGCATGGTGGTTTGGCCAGCCACGGAGGCGCAATAGGAATTTTGATCGCCTTGTATCTTTTCAACAAGAACGTATCGCACAAAGGTTTTATATGGGGACTAGACCGTCTGGTTATAGGTGCAGCAATCACTGGTGCGTGCATCCGTTTTGGCAATTTAATGAACTCTGAAATTTATGGAAGTGCAACGTCTCTTCCCTGGGGATTTATTTTCGTCAGAGATGGACAAACGCAGCCAATGCATCCAACCCAGATTTATGAAATGCTCTATTGTTTGATTACGTTTGCCGTAATTTGGTGGTTGTACTGGAAAAAAGAAGCCTACAAAAAAAACGGACTCCTTTTTGGTGTTTTTCTTATCGGGATTTTCGGGTCACGTTTCATCCTTGAGTTTATTAAACTTGATCAGGAAGCTTTCGAATCGGGAATGTTGCTGAATATGGGACAAATACTTAGTGTTCCGTTCATTATTTGGGGAATATGGCTCATTATTCGCAGTGGGCAAAAACAGAATGCCATTTCCTAATGTTATATTGCGAATAGCAACCCATCTCTGAAAAATAATGAGCAAAAAAAAATCGTCGGACGTCGACTATACAAAAGTAAA
>QKGU01000318.1 GCA_003250325.1 Paludibacter sp. | reverse complement strand
AAACAATCACTGCATATAAATATATACGTATCAGATTTTCAGAAAACAATGGTGGAAGTAATCTGGAAATGTCTGAATGGCAATTGTTTGGTTTTCCAACTCAGTTTGTTACCAATATAACTGGTAATGGAGGTGTGATTAGTGGGCAATATGCCGGATATAATCAAAATGGTTATGTTGAAACTGTAGATAATTTGATTAACAACTCTATTTCTACCAAATACTGTGTTGTGGATCAAAGTGCAGGTTGGGTAGAGTACAGTTCTTCCACTATGGTGAAACTAACCGGATATTCGCTGACACGCTGTGGCGCCCTTTATGAACGCGATCCAAAATCATGGACGCTTCAGGGGTATGATAATCAGACTCAAAGTTGGATTACACTTGATACACAAACCAATCAGGACTTTATTGCGCAATTTCATACAATGGAATTTCCTGTCCAAACCGATAAATCATACTCGAGATTCAGGTTAAATATTTCTGAAATACAGGGTACATCTACGTTTCAATTTGCTAAATGGCAGTTGATGGGACAAGAAACATCAGGTAAACTTATTAGAGTTGCATGTATTGGTAATAGTATTACAGCAGGTGCACGTTTAGATAAAATTTCACCCGAAGAAAGATATCCAACTATTCTACAAAATCTTCTTGGAAGTGATTATACTGTTCAAAACTTAGGAGTCGGTGGAGCTACACTACTTAAAGGCAGCTCAAACCCTTATTGGAATTTGCCTGCATATTCTACAGCTTTAGCTTTCAAACCGGATATTATAGTTGTAAAATTAGGTACAAATGATTCAAATCCAAGTAACTGGACACTTAAGGCAAATTTTGTAACCGATTATGTAGACTTTATTAATTCGTTCAAAGCGGTTAATCCTAATGTAAAAGTATATACTTGTTACCCTATTACCTCTTGGAATAGCACTATGCCAATCGTAGATAAAACTGTTACGACAGAAATTATTCCAATGATAAATCAAGTAGCTCAACAAACAGGAGCTACTGTAATAGATTTGCATACTCAATCCGAGGGTAAAGTATATCAAACTTATGATTATGTACATCCTGACGTACGCGGAACAACGTTGATAGCCAATACGATTTACAAAGTACTTAAACCGGAGGCTTCTAATCCATACATGAATCCTGCCTATATTTCGAATCTTTATTCGTTCGACAGAACAGATTATGCGGTACATTCATCATCATCTGTCAATGTAAATGTTTCGAACTTATTCGATAACGATTTATCGACTGAGGTTAATTTCGGAACTTACACCGCAGATATGTCATTCCAATTTGAATTACCTGAGGATTTCAAAGCAACAGGCTATTCTATTACTACCGGATCAGGAAGCTCTTTAAATACTCCAAAATCATGGATATTTCAGGGGTCAACAGATGGTACAACATGGAATGATATTGACACCCGAACAAATCAGATATTTCAATTTCCAACAGAAACAAGCATGTATCAGGTATTTATCCAGGATCATAGCTCTGCAAATGCAGGATTGTTACCGGCATACAAATTCTACCGAATGCTTTTCAAAGCAAACAATGGTGGAACAGGGCTTACTCTTTCTGAATTCCAATTATTTGGTATGAATAATACGATGGTAACATCGGTTACAGGAAACGGAGGAACTATCACAGGACAATATGCCGGATATCAAGGAGGTGGATTAGTAGAAACCGTTGACAAACTAATAAACAATAATATATCTGAGAAATATTGCGTAACCGGACATTCAAATGGTTGGGTACAATACGAATCTTCAAAACCTATTCGTTTAAGAAGTTATTCTGTAACGGGTGCAATTAATATTATTGAAAGAAATCTGAAAGCTTGGGAGCTTTTAGGATCAAACGATGGAGTTAGTTGGGACAACATTGACACACAAACTAATCAAAATTTCTTCATGGAATTAAATACACTCGAATTCCCTGTCATTTGCAATACAACATATAAATACTTTAGACTGAATATTCTAGAAAATAACGGTTCAGGCGATTTTCAGTTTAGTAAATGGCAACTATTTGAGGATACTTCTTCAAAAGTGGACGAAATTAATTTTGATGGAAATATATCAATAAGTTCTGCCGGCGGTAAATTAAAATTGGGTTGTGATAAAGAAGCTAATTATTCTATTTACAATTTATTAGGCATTTTACAAGCAACCGGTAAACTCGAGCCTGGAATGCATAGTTCTTTTTCTGGCTCAGAAAAAATATACATCGTTAAAATAAATAACAAAAGAATAAAAGTAATTCTTTAACAACAGAAAATTTTAAAAAAGAATGAGAGTAAAAATGCTTTTACTCTCATTTCCCTTTAATAATTTTTTTAGTACAACTTATCAAAACATTAATCTTATAATTTAAAACAGTTATGAAAAAATCTTTTACTTTACAAAAATTTGCTTTAATCCTATTTGGATTATTTTCTTCTTTTATTTTGGTTGCAGCAGATGTTTTACCCAAAACATTTGAAACTGAATCAAACGCGACAACATCCGCATATACTATGCCACGCGATGCTGGCAGCGGAACTGTAGATGTTATCGGATTAAACTCGGCATGGGGGTCTTATGCTGATTTTATCATCGACATTGAAACAGAAGGCACATACGATTTAACGTTTTCATACCTGACAACCGAAACTCGTTGGGCAGCAATCGCCGTAAACAACCAGATTTATACGCCTGTCGAGTTCTCAGACTTGACTAACGATTGGAGCATTGCAAATACAAAAACCCTTACAATTCCCGTATATTTGAACGCTGGAAACAATACTATTCGTCTGCAAGCTTATAAGACTATTGAGTCTCCGGAGTTTGACAAAATAACCGTGAACACATCATCGACAACAATTACAGAACCCGAAGAACAAATCACAAAAATAGAATTCGAGGCTGAAAATGCTGATGTAGTTAATAATTCTACCGTTTACAATGGAACAGATTGGAGTCGGTTTTCAGGGGGAGCTGGTGTCAAAGATATGTATTATGAAAATAACTCGTACATCCAATTTAATTCTATCTCAATTCCAGCTACTGGCACTTATGATGTAAGCGTTTTTTATTCAAGTACTGAAAATCGTAGTTTTTACATAAAGAGCGGGAATAAAATAAGTACAAATGTAGTGATAACCAAAACTACCGATAGTTGGGAAGGAAACAATCAGAGCGATATTGATGCCGGTAAAAAACCGGGCACAAACAAAAAAACGGTAGCAGTTTACATGGAATCCGGAGATAATTTAATAATTGGTGCACAAGCAGGTTGGGCTCCCAATATAGATAAAATAGAAATTATTAAATCGCATGAAACATTAACAAACCCTGGTGTTGAGCAACTGGCTTCAGGTTTTGATTATACCGATATTTCAACACTCTCTGGCGGAAGCAACTTAGAAGCGCTGAATGACAATGACGAATTAACCGTTTATACTGCAACTGGACAATCTTCAACTCAAATAGTCGCTGAATTACCTTATCCAATTATTTTAACCGGATTTGCCATCGCTTCAACAAATCAAAATGTTATGGATAGCTGGAATGTGGAATATTCAATAGATGGTTCTAATTGGAATACAATTAGCAATCTGGATAAAACAATCAAAACATTAAATTTTCGTCTTTGCCAAACCAGTTATTTATTTGACAATACTGACAAAGCGGCAAAATACTATCGTTTAACAGCTAGTGGAACACCTGAAGTTGAAATAGCTGAATGGCAACTATTTGGAGCACCTTATATTAGCGCATCTCAAAATTTCCCTTATGATCTTAAAGATGAGCAAGCAAATACTATTTCGGCTAGTACTCCGGGATGGGGAGATAATGGAGAAGAAGGTTTTGCAAAAGCGTTCGATAAAATGATTAATACAAGATATACAGCTACTGGAACAAAATCTTTTTGGTTAAATTACGACATGGGAGAGGCAACAGCAA
Source organism: Paludibacter sp. (assembly GCA_003250325.1). Taxonomy (GTDB): domain Bacteria; phylum Bacteroidota; class Bacteroidia; order Bacteroidales; family Paludibacteraceae; genus Paludibacter. The sequence goes on along the minus strand of QKGU01000318.1, from coordinate 15,018 downwards.
CCGTTAACCGCTACTCTCTTACAACCAGAGATGGAAACACGGATAGAAATCCAAAAGATTGGGAGTTACTAGCCTCTAATGACGGTTCTTCATGGGACATTCTGGATACAAAATCAAACATGAAATTTCCAGTACGCGGTGCTACTTTAATGTATACAATTCCTAACACAACAGCTTACTCTCAGTACCGATTAAATGTTACCGATAATGCAGGAAGTAGTGATGTTCAGCTAGTTCAATGGCAGTTGTATGGAAACAACATATCAACATCTGAAAATAATCTTACAGACAAGAACGAATCTGTACTAATCTCAATCCGTTCAGGCATTCTTTCTTTAACTTCAGCGCGTAGTACCAATTATTTTGTTTACTCTGTTTCTGGTCAACTGATAGCTACAGGTCGATGCAATATAGGTACAACAGAGATTAATCTGAAAAAAGGCTTTTACATTGTAGAAGTAGCAGGCATCGAGAGAAAAGTACTCATCAAATGAGAGTAAATTTATGTTTTAAATAATATCTTTTATCCGCAGATATATAAAAAAAATATCTGCGGATATTCAACTTCAACTCAGATTATTTTTTAAAAGATAATCATTAAACAAATTCAAATATATCAAGCTGATTGCTGCTGTATTTATAGTGAAATCTAATAAACAATTATAATTATATGAAAGAAAAAATTTTAGTTTTAGTAAGTTTGCTGTTTGTATATTACAACATTCAACTATTTGCTACCGAAAGAAACTTCACCTTATCTTCACCAAATGGAAGAATTGCGGTTGAAGTTACATTGAACGAAGTAAACGGCACAATTAGTTATCAGGCAAAAAACAATTCAACACAAATAATAGCTCAATCAGCATTAGGTATAAAAACTTCAGCTACTGATTTCACTTCAGGACTAAGTTATGTCGCAGACAACACTATTCCTATTGAAGAAAGTTATCAATTACCAACAGGAAAAATCAAGAATTATAGTAATAAATGTAATGAATTGAATATTGAATTAAGGAAAGACGCAAAAACCCTGCATGTTCTTTTCCGTGCATATAATGACGGAATCGCTTACCGTTATTCCATTCCGGGCACTGGCAACCTGCAAATATTAAGTGAGCTCAGTGAAATAAATATTCCTACGTATCAAACATGTTGGGGAGAAAAATATTCACACGACTATTCTACTCTATATCCGGCTCGTACATGGGCTGAAGCCTCGACTATTGAAAATAATAAAATGTCAGTCCCTGTATTAGTAAAAAGTTCTACAGGCTCTGATAATTGGTGTCTAATCACTGAATCAGCAAACTATGGCACTTATTGCGGATCAAATTTAATGACAGGAACAACAAGCGAGACAGGACATTTTTACTATCAGCTCTATGGCAGTGTAAATGCGGTATTACCGTTGGAAACATCATGGAAAACAATCATTATTGGATCATTACCTGCAATTGTTCAGTCGACCATGACTGAAAATCTTAATCCACCTACCGAACTTCAAGATGTAAGTTGGATTAAATCGGGATTCTCTTCTTGGGACTGGGGTGGACAAGATGGAAGTACAACCAAAGACATAAATGTCATTAAAGGATACATAGATTTAGCTTACAAAATGGGTTGGTCGTACTATACTCTGGACGATGGTTGGGATGATGCTCCTTATACTTTAAAGGAAGTTGTTGACTATGCAAATTCAAAAGGCGTTAAATTATTTATATGGAGTCATCAAAACAGATTTCAAAACAATATAGATGATATCAGATCAACTATGCTGAATTGGAAAAAATTAGGCTTTGCAGGAACAAAAATTGATTTCTTTGATAATGACTCACAAGAAATGATGTCAAAATACGACAACCTATTAACTGTAGCCGGAGAAATTGGCTTAATGATAAACTTTCACGGTTGTACAAAGCCATCCGGAACAAGACGACATTGGCCTCATTTAATTACAAGTGAAGCTGTATATGGTGGAGAACAATATTTTTTCAACCATTTAGCTACTCCCGCAAATCATAATATCACTTTGGCTCTTACAAGAAATGTAATTGGTCCAATGGATTATACTCCTACTGAGTTTTGTCGTTTAGATGGTATAATAAGACATCTCACTACATGGAGCCATCAAGTAGCATTAGCAGTTCTCTATGAATCCGGCATACAAACAATGTCCGACTCACATTATAATTATATTTACAATATGAGCAGAACATTTCTTAGAAATATACCATCATCTTGGGATGAAATATCTTGTTTAGAAGCGAACCCTGACGACTATGTTACCATTGCAAGGCGAAAAGGTAACGATTGGTATATCGCGTCTATTAGCCAAAACGCAAGAACTTTGAATGTTCCGCTAAAATTTTTAGGTGAAGGAAATTATACTGCTCAAATTTACAAAGATGGAACTTGTCCTTCTGATATTGCTTACGAAGAACAAACGGTAAACAAACTTTCAAATCTTTCAGTAAATATAAAAGCAACAGGAGGAGCGTCAATTCGAATATCACAAAATCCTATAAGTCAACCATTGAACCATGTTTATGAGGCTGAAAACGGAATTCTATCAAACGGAGCATCTATAGAGACAGACAATCTGGGCAATTGTTCCAATGGAAAATTTTTAGGCTTTCTTGGCAACGGAAACATCGCAACTTTTAACAATATTGCCGTTGATAAGGCTGGTAAATACAACCTTAATGTTTATTACATATCACAAGAAACCCGAAACACCTACGTGAAGGTAAACAATATGACAAAAGAAATTTATTCATTTAACGGGAACGGGTTCTCTTGGAATAGCGATGGATTGGCAGTAAAAACAATTCAGGTTTATCTGGAAGCAGGGAATAATACAATTGAATTGGGCAATGACAATGGGTATGCTGTGAATATTGATCGCTTTGAGATTAATCCTTCTGAAGATTATAAGAATGTAAAAATATCTGTTTCTTCATTGCCAAATAGCACAGATTATACTTCATCTGAAACCGTAAAGGTCAATTTAACTAACCAAAGCAATGTTCAATTGAATAATATCTCCGTTTCATATCGAATCAACCAAGGAAATCTTGTTACTGAAACAGTCCCTACAATCCAATCTGGTGAGACCCTAGAATATAGTTTTCAACAAAAAGCTGATTTCTCTCTTGTTGACGTTTACAACCTCGAAGCGTTAGTCAATATTGATATGGTCAACAATATTGTAGGAGATATTACTTCAACTACATTTGCACATTATTCTGATTCAAATGAAACACCTATCAATCGAGTGACAAATGGAGGAACCATTCACTCATACAGTTATCAAACAAACACAAACGAAAGTGCAGATAACCTTATATTGGGAGATAATACAAAAAAATGGTGTGATAATACCACAAGAAGACCTTGGGTTATAATGAAATTATCAGGAGAATATATGGTTAACCGTTTTATATTTAGAGACTGTAAAACTCAGGAAACCCAATTAAAAAATGTTGATCAATATATAATAAGCACTAGTACTAAAGCTCCTGAAGAAAATGACTGGACTGAAGTAGTAAATATTTCAGACTGCAAAATAGAAGATATTAAAATTAACAACATAATACCAACAAAAGCACTTTATGTTAAGTTTCAAACAAAAATTCCGGATGGAGACAATGCCGTTCGTATCTATGGATTCGATATATTTGGTTCTTTAATTTCCGGAACGAATGAAGAACCTTATAATAAGCTGAATGTGTATCCGTCAATTTTAAACACAGGAGAAACACTTTATGTTAACAACTCTGGTAATGGGCGAATTTCAATATACACAACAACAGGAGCTTTGATTTATTCGCAAGATATTACTATGCAAGCAAGGATAAAGCTTAATATTCCATCAGGAACATATATCGTGAAAATAGTTGATCAACACAAAAAGAATGTTAACTTGATAACAGTGAAATAGATATCAATAATTTATCCAAATTGATTTATTTTATCTGTATAATAAAACCTTGGCTCAATTGGCTATAATTTCTATAAAGTTTAAAGTTTCTTATAACTCAAGCTTATTGGTTGCCACAAAATTAGACGCATGTTGTTATCAATAAAAAAATTATCACTTCTTCTATTTTTTATTTTAAGTTTCAGTTGTTTTGCCTACTCTGAAAATGGTTATGAACTTTGGTTAAGGTATCATAAAGTTGAAAATTCATTTTTATACAAGGGATACCAAGAAAAATGTCAACGAATTGTTTTTCCTTCAAATTCAGATAAGCTTGCTGCTGCAAGAAAAGAATTAATCACAGGACTTGAAGGTCTAATTAATACAACACCAAAGGAATCAACAAAGATAGAAAGCAATACTATTATTATTGGTACTAGAAAATCATCAGATATTATATCCAAGTTACTTTCATCTGACGAAATAGATGCTCTGAATAAAGAAGGATATATCATCCGAACAATGAATATTGTCAGAAAACAGGTAATTGTAATTGCGGCCAAAGAAGATATAGGCATTTTATATGGTATTTTTCATTTTCTGAGATTGATGCAGACAAACTGCTCTCTAGAAAAATTATCTATAAAAGAAGAGCCAAAATTGCAATACCGTGTTCTGAATCACTGGGACAATCTAAATGGAACTATTGAACGTGGATATGCGGGTTATTCACTTTGGGACTGGGAAAGATTACCACGTTATATTGACAATCGAATTATTGATTATGCAAGAGCGAATGCGTCAATCGGGATTAATGGAGTAGTAGTCAACAATGTAAACGCCGATGCAAGAAGTTTACTTCCTGAATGGCTCGTCAGGGCATCTGGCTTAGCTAATGCTTTCCGACCTTACGGTATCAGACTATTCCTTACTGCCCGATTCAGCGCACCTCAAGAGATCGGGGGATTAAGCACTTCAGACCCTGCTAATTTACAGGTTCGCCAATGGTGGAAGGATAAGGTAAAAGAGATTTATGAAATTATTCCCGATTTCGGTGGTTTTCTTGTTAAAGCTAATTCTGAAGGACAGCCTGGTCCACAAGATTACGGACAAACTCACGCATTTGGAGCTAATATGTTAGCAGAAGCTCTTGAACCGTACGGTGGAGTTATTTTCTGGCGCGCATTTGTATATCATAATGAAAGAAATATTGATAGAGTCGTTAACGGGTACAATGAATTTAAACCATTAGATGGACAATTTCATAAGAACGTATTTGTACAACCCAAAAACGGTGCAATTGATTTTCAGCCACGAGAGCCTTTTCACCCTCTTTTCGGCGGAATGCCCAATACAGCTTTAGCTATTGAGTTTCAAATTACACAAGAAAACCTTGGGCATGCTGGACATTTAGTATATTTGGGTTCCTTGTTTGAAGAAACATTACAATCGGACACGTATGCGCAAGGGAAAAACTGGACTGTATCTAAAGTCTTGCAGAATTACAACAAAACTCATGAAATGTCTGGCATTGCTGGTGTTTCAAATATAGGTACAGATATAAACTGGACCGGACACTTGTTCGGACAGGCTAATTGGCATGCATTTGGCCGTTTAGCATGGAATCCTGATTTTACATCACAAGAATTAGCAGAAGAGTGGATTCGGATGACATTCTCAAATGATAAGACTATCCTCTCCCCTATTCTAACTATAATGTTGATGTCGCGTGAAACAGCCGTGGATTATATGATGCCAATCGGACTAAATCACATTATGAATTACAACACGCACAATGGTCCGGAACCCTGGCACGACGACCCTCTATGGACGGCTTTCGACTATCACAAAGTTACAAAAGATAGTATTGGAATAAATCGAACAACAACCGGAAGTAATGCTGTAAGCCAGTATTATCCACCAGTATCAAATGTTTTTAACAATATTGAAACATGTCCTGAAACACTATTACTATGGTTTCATCGTGTACCATGGAATTACAAAATGAAATCAGGAGAAACATTGTGGAATGAAATGGTAAAACATTATTACAAAGGAGTAGAAAAAGTTGAAAAGATGCAACTGATTTGGGATTCCTTATCTCAAAAAATAGATAATGAGCGTTTTGGACAAGTAAAATCATTACTTCAACTTCAGAAAGATGAGGCTATTTGGTGGCGAGATGCTTGTGTGCTTTTTTTTCAACGCTATTCAGGAATGCCCATCCCTTCGAAATATGAAACGCCAAAACACTCTTTAGAATATTATCAAAAAATTCCATTTCCCTATGAATGGGAAAAGGTGGATTTTCCTTAAAAAATGGCAATGAAAAAATTGCACTTTATAAAAACCAACAAAAAATATACTGTGGATTGCTTTTATAATATCTTTTGTGCAATTATCTTTTGCTCCAACTCTAATAAGGGTTACTTTAAATCAGGAGTAAAAAGAATAGTCTGTTCTTATTTTCATCTTTAAATAAATGAAAATATAATGCCTATAGTCGAGCAAAAGCTACGCGAAAAAGGAAACAAAAAACCCTAACTGATTAAAAATCAATTAGGGCTTTTCTTTGTAGCGTACCCGAAGCGGGAACACAACCCTGCAAAAATAAGAAACAAAAGGAAATTAAATACACTATTTATCAATATATTACATTTTTTTGAGCGATAGTTTTTTCCTTTGTTTTGACTTTTATTTGCCAATTAGTACACGTTTAGTACACGTTTAGTACACGTTGAATGAAAACTTTTATTTATCTTTGCAACCAAAGGAAAACAAAAGCAAATAAGCAGTTGCAAAAACAAGAGGTTCTCAAGATGACCAGTGTACACAACCCAATAAATACCAAATAATTATGGCAAAGTTAGAAGCAAAAACAAAGGAAAATCCAAAGTTACAGCAAGAAACACTGACAGACAACAGATTAAGCCTTTATTTGGAATATTATTTGGGACGTACCCAAGAAGCAATAATTAATAAACAAACGGGAGAACATGAGCTGTACACATCAGGTGCAATGGCCGGAAAGCCAAAATACAAAGTTACTCACATAAGAAAGAAAGAGTATTTAAATCTCTATTTGACAAACAATCCCAGAACTCCAGTAGAACGAGAAACAAACAGAAAGATATTAGAACTTGCAAAAGAAACAAGGTTGGAGCGTGAACAAGAACTCAAAGCCGACAGAACAGGCAAGCGGATAAGTTCCACCAAGAAAATAAACTTTCTGGACTATTATCAGGCTTACATTGACAACTACACTAAACGAGACCTTAGAATGATTAAAGCATCGTTTGAGCGTTTCAAGGACTTTCTAAAAATAGAATATCCAATGTTTCAGACTAACATCAAACCTGAACAACTGAATAAAGACATGATGATTTTATTTGTTGAGTATTTGGAAAGTAAAAGCACGGGCGAGGGAGCATTAACATTTTATAAACGATTCAAGAAAGTAATCAAATATGCAGTAGAACACAATGTTATTGCCAAAAATCCTTGTGCCGGAGTTATTTGCAAAGTTGATGAAGGTGCTTTGAAAAAGGACGTGTTGAGTATGGAAGAAATGAGAACATTACTTTCCACAACTTACACCGGACAGAACCCACAGACAAGAAAAGCATTTATATTCTGTTTGTACACGGGCATTAGATATTGTGATGTGATTGAATTGAAATATAGCAACGTGGACTACTCAAACCGTTTGTTGACTTTTGAACAAACAAAAACAAAGGGTCATAGCTCAAACAGCTGGGTAAATATACCGTTGAACGATGGGTTACTTTCATTGATCGGAGAAAAACCGCCAAAGGATGATTATATATTTCATTTACCAAGTTTCAATATGTGTCTCAAAGCCCTTAGACATTGGACAGGACAGGCAGGGATTGATAAACACATAACATTCCATTCCCTCAGACACACCTTTGCTGTTAACATACTCAACAATGGTGCTAACATTAAGACCGTTGCAAACCTCTTAGGACATTCAGGATTGAAACATACTGAAAAGTACACACGAGCCGTTGACAGCCTCAAAGAACAAGCGATAAACAGTTTACCAGAACTAATACTTTAAAATTATGGAAAAGATAACTAATGAAATTTTTTATGCTGGATTTGCAGCAATTGAAAAAAGTATCCAATCAGGGAGCAATACTGAATCGTTAATAATAAAATTTAATGAACAGACAAATAACTGGCAAACAAATGATATTATTGATTACATAAAATTCATCTATAAACAACAATATACTGGGAGTGCTTGGGATAAAGGACATGAAGTGTTCCGATCTTTTAAAGGCGATTTAGATTTTAAATTAGAAATGCTAAAACTTAATGCACCAACTCCACCACCCCACTTTACTGTATCTTTCACACCGGAGCAATTAAAACAGCTTTACACAAGACTAATAGAGGGTGGTTTCTTACCAACAGATACAACGGGAACTGACTTCAAAGCATTTTGTTATATTTTTGGCAAAGGCGATGCAAAGGATTTTAAACCTTTAATGTGGATAAAAACCAATTCAACAACACATGGTAAAACGCTTAGTAAAAAATCATTATTAGATTTATTGGATTTATTGAAAATACCATTTACAGAAATTACAGACAAGAGCTTATTAAATAAGTTATTCTACAAACCAGACGGTACATCAATTAAATTTACTGGCTCTAACTATACCGACACACAATTAAACTTCAATTCTGAATATCATAATCAATTACAGAAAATAGTAGACATTAATTAATTCAGATTTAATTAGTTGAAATTCAGATAGCTTATTATCTTACACAATAAAAAAGTAAGATAGTAAGCTATTTTTCTTTTGTTATGTTTTCCGTCTCTTTGTGTCGATTAATCAAAGCAATGGAAAATGGTAGCCGGCACCATATCCTAATTTATTTATTAATTCAACAAATTACTGTAATGGAAAAGGATTTGGATTTTAAAGAACAATTAAATCGGATTGAGGCAGCAGCCTTGAGCCAGAAGAATGTATTTACCTTTGATGAAGCTTGCCGATTTACAGGTTTGAGCCATTCAAAAATGTACAAGCACACATCATTAAACACAGTCCCATTTAGCAAGCCTTTTGGGAAACTCGTGTATTTTGACCGCACCGAGTTAGAAAAATGGATGTTACAAAACCCTATCAGCACAACCGATGAGATTGAAACACAAGCTCAAAAGTATTGTATGAGTAACAGAAAGGGAGGTAACAAATGATACTCACAGATTATTATCAGATGGTTAAGCTACCAGAGCAAAAAAGCAAAATGAGATTGGACTGTAATGTATCGACCAGGAGTTACCCCGAGTTTGAAACAATGAGAAATAAACACGGTGCATTTTTCTTCTATTTTGGAGATTTACCAGATAGATTTGGGGGCGACATACACCGGAAAGCAGATAAGGCAATAACCAAGACAAAAAACATTAGTAGTGTACTTGTACCTGATATTGAGCAGCGTTTTGGATATGGAGATGTAAGAGGCACAAACGATGCTTTATTGTTTCTATTCAATACTGACTTTACACAGATAGATGTATTTGTGGCACGAGGTCAAAGAAACAACAAAAGACAACTTTATTTGCTATTGGCAGATGGAGAGTTAAATAATGAAATTGAGCAACTGAAACAGCAAGCGGTTATCGATTCAGTAACCGAGTAAATAGTAACGAGAGAGGGCGTTTTTCCCTCTCTCTATATTAAGTTGTATTAAGGGAGTATTTTAGTAACCTACACAGTAGAATTATGTATGACAATATAGATTTTAAAGTAAGAGGTTTTGAAGTTGGAGGGATTGACTTTCTTTCTCAAACACCACTTTATTTTGATGTTACTGGAGAGCATTGTTTCAATGGTGAGAATGTAATAACTGGAAAACTAGATGGATTAAGAATATCGGCAAGTCAAAGAGGGGTTAATGTAACCGATGGCAGTTTGTGTAAATGGTATTTAGGTGATAATTTCAAAACAATGGAACGAGGGGATATTCAAAGAGCTATTGAGAAATTGAGCGACACACTTCATTTGCCAATGGAAAAAGCAAGTGTTACCAGAATTGATTTAGCTCAAAACTTCATTATGAAATACCCAACAGAGGTTTATTTTAACCATTTAGGCAGTAATTACCCATGCAAACGATTAGAACAGCCGGATGGGCTATATTACAGCAAGCATGATACCTTGTTAGTTTTTTATGATAAAGTCAAAGAGCAACGAGCCAAAGGACAGACAATACCAGAACTATACACCAATAGAAATACATTGAGGTATGAAATGAGATATAAAGCCAGACTAAAAGATACTTTCAAGGTGGATCGGGTTACCGGGGCGATGTTGTATGAAGAACAATTTTACATGGATATTGTAAAGCGGTGGAAAAAAGCATATAAAGATATTAAGAAAATAAATGATATAACACTAAATTTTAAAGCAATGGCAGGAAAGAAAGACCTTTATAAATTGGCACTTGCCAGCTTGATTGAACAACAGGGTGGTGAACTTGCAATGATTCAACAAATCAATGAATTGTTTAAAAAAGGAAAAATCAAGAAAAAACAATCCTATGATTTAAGGCAAGCTATCAAAGAAGCAAGCCGAGCCAGTATTGCAACGGTTGAAAGCGATGTAATCAAAGAACTTGACAAGAAAATAGAAGATGTTGTAAGGTTTTATCGATAGTAATTCAGAGTTTGAGAATTAATAACACACATATAAATTTATCTAAAAAAGACATTATTAGAATATGAAAGGTCAGAAAACAGGAGGTAGAGTTGTCGGGTCTGTGAACTTCACAAAGAAACAGACAAAAGAAATGCTTGTTTCATTCATGCAGGATAAATTTGAAGAAATTCAAGTTGCATTTGAAAGATTAGATGATTTGAATAAGGTAAAAATATATTTCTCTTTAATTAAATATATTATTCCTACAATAACATCTATAAAGATGGAGGATAAAAAAAACGATGATGAAGTATTGAAGAAATTCTTAAAAGACCAAAGTTAGCTTCCTAATAATAGTTTAATAATCAACATAATGAATGATATAATTAATTTTATTGAAACATACAATGGCATTTTAAGTATACAATCCCAACAATCGATGGAAAAGAACAGACAATGGAAATTCAACTTGTAATTGAACATGAGGGCAAAGATATTAACTATAACTTCAACAAGGAGCAGGCTAAGGAGCTATTTAAAGAAATGAAACGAGCCGTTGGTCTTATTGATTTTATGGGATAGTCAACAGTCCACTATATTGAATTGTGGTGGTATTTTAATTTAATTTGAATTTAATTATCAACAATTATATTTTTATTTATCTTTGCATTTGATTGATTCACAAAATGAATTAATAAACATATTATAAAAGCGTTTGCTTTTATTCCTGCTCTTGAAAATCGCCAAAATAAAAAGAACTAACAGGAATAAGTTGTCAACGCTCACGTCAAACGGCGTGGGCTTAACTTATCTGTTAGTAAGGCATTTGGCGATGCCTCAGGAGCGTGAGAGTTGATGTCCCACGCTTTTTTTTGCTTAACATATAGCTGTTTGTGAGAAAATAATCAACCCTTTATAGTAAATTGTCATGAGAAAATTATTGTTAGTTTTTTTGAGTGTGCTGACCTTTAATGTAACTGCACAAGTAACTATGTCTGTAAATGTAAGTACCGCAGGGGGAATCTTTAATTATTTTACTGAAACAGAAAGAACCTATGTCTCTAATCTAACAATTACTGGTAAAATTAACGCTTCTGATTTTAGAATATTAAGAGATTACTTCCCTGCCATAGAAATTTTAGATTTAAGCAATGTTCTTATTGTTGAATATACCGGAATAAATGGCACAAACGGTACTAGCAATCATACATATCCAAGCAATTCAATCCCAGACAAAGCATTTTATTTTACTTCAACAGGATTGGGTAAAACAACATTGAAATCAATAACTTTCCCTTCAAACTTAGAATCAATAGGTTATGGTGCATTTTGGGGTTGCACTCAATTAGCTAATGTTACATTAACTAATCACTTGACAACTATTAGTGATTATGCATTTGCAGGATGTAGGAGCATTAATACTATTACTTTACCTAATTCTATAACTTCAATTGGAAATGGATTTATGTCAAATTGTTCAAATCTCAGTCAGATTAACATACCTTCTTCAATAATATCAATTGGGGAATTTGCATTTATGGGTTGTTTAGCTTTAGTTAATATCAACTTGCCAAATTCTATCAATTCAATTGGCCAGTATGCCTTTTTTGGATGTAATCATTTAGCCAATGTAATTCTGCCATCCTCAGTTACATCAGTTGGAATTGGAGCTTTTAAAGATTGTATTGCACTAACTTCAATAAACATTCCTTCTTCTGTAACTTTATTGGGTGATAGAGCATTCTATAATTGTAAAGGTCTAATGTCAATTAATGTAAATAATACAACCCCTTTACCACTAGCATCTCAAGATGTGTTTTTTAATGTAGATAAAAATTCCTGCATTTTATATGTGCCAGTTGGTAAAGTCAGTGTTTATAGAGCAGCAAATATATGGAATGATTTTGTTGAAATAAACGATAATTTCACAACATCAAAATATAACACTTCAGATCAAGATATAAAGATATATCCAAATCCAACTATTGATTACTTAGTTGTATCTGATTTACTAGAAGGTGGTGCAGTATCTATAATTGATATTTCTGGAAAGATAATGCTTAAACAACAATTGAAAAACAATGATAAAATTTCAATTAGCTCATTCCCAAAAGGAATTTATTCATTAATTATTTCAAGTTCAGAAGGAACTGTTGAAAAGAAAATCATAAAACTGTAATAGAATTTTCTATTTAAAAACTACTTCCAAGAAATTCAAATTGTCATATAAAACCAAGTTTAATATGAAAATCAAAATATCAATTATCATTTTAATTCTTTTTTTGGGAAATTTCCTTTCAATTGGTCAAGTAAGAATTAAAATGCAAAAAGAAGGTGGAGTTTATAAGATTCCTTGTGTTGTAAACGGTCTCAGATTAAAATTCATATTTGATACGGGAGCTTCAAATGTTTGTATTTCACTTTCTGAAGCGACCTTAATGCTTGAAAATGGTTATCTTGATAAAAATGATATTGTTGGAGTAGGCAAATCACAAATAGCAGATGGATCTATTATAAACAACACTCAAATTATATTGAGAGAAATAAATATAAATGGATTGATTTTAAAAGATGTTGAAGCGATAGTAATCAATGAATTAAAAGCTCCATTATTATTAGGGCTTACTGCAATTGAACAATTAGGCAAGATACAAATTGATGGCGATGATATAATTGTTATTAATGCCAAAGGCAATAATTATTCTCAAGCAGAAATTGATGAAATGTTTAAGCAAGCTGATACTTTCTTAAATGACAATATGTTTGCTGCAGCTGCTGAAATATATCAAAAACTATATGATATAAAACAATTACCTGATTATGCAATTTCTGATTTGGCAGATGCATATAGAATGTCTAAAAATTACTCAAAGGCATTGAATTATTATTTAGAAATTCAACATAAACCAATAGGAAATACTAAAGAAGAAATTGATTTCTATAAATTTTCAACTTTATTGAGTATAGGTAAATGCTATTGCTCTTTAAATAATTTCAAACAAGCAGAGATATATGTTCAAAAGTCAAAACCTTTTTATAACGTTGATTTTCAAAAATATGATTACTATTCAACTTTAGTTGAAATATATGCTGGGAATAAAGATTGTTATTCACTAAAAACAAATTTATATTTGGCACTTCAATATGAAGCCAAAGCAAAAGGATTATCAATTGAAGATATATATAATGGTAAAGTAAAAGATGATAGTATTGCAAGTTCTATTTATTATTTTGCAATCACTTTATTTTTATCAGACTGTGGAGAAAGTAAGGCAGTGGGAGGCTTAATGGTTGTCGCTGCAAAAAATGGCAACAAAGATGCTAAAGAATATTGTGAATTATATCATTTAGATTACCTATAAACATACTAAATATTTAATGTTCTGGTTGAATAGTACACTTTTAGTACACGTTCATCTTTTTTTAAAAATCAGAAAACCCCTTATAATCAAAAGATTACAAGGGGTTTTTCCTTCATTAATCGTACCCGAAGCGGGACTTGAACCCGCACAGCCGTGAAGCCAAAGGATTTTAAGTCCTTCGTGTCTACCATTCCACCATCCGGGCAGGGTACTTTAAGCGAAAAACGGGACTTCCCGATAACGCGGGATAAACTTCTTCGTCCCGATTTTTTATCAACAGTATCTAGTCTTTCAACTTTTGAGCGAAAAACGGGACTCGAACCCGCGACCCCGACCTTGGCAAGGTCGTGCTCTACCAACTGAGCTATTTTCGCAATTATTTTAAATATCTTATGCTCTTAAAGCGGCTGCAAAGATACGTTCATTTTTTTAATTTCCGAAATTTTTTCCACAAAAAAAATCGTCAAATCATTCAGAAATTCAACAAAAAAGCGGAAATACTGGATTGCATTTCCGCTTTTTTAATATACAACCTCAATTAAGACAGGCTAACAAAAAGATCAGCCTCCACTTCATTGAATTTAATCTTACCTTCACGCGCTAACCAGCCCAAAGCCAGATTTAAATCCTTTTCTGCAAGTTTAGTCGCTTTCTTTACAGTTTTTACATTCATTTCTCCGTTTTGTAATGCAGCGTACACTAATCCTGCATTTGTCCCAATTTTTCCTGATAACATAATGGTTTGGTTTATTTATTTTAAAATTAAAAAATATTTTAGGCAAAAATACACTTTTTATGTTATAAAACACAAAAACAAACATTATTTAACATTCAAATAAAAATTATATGATTTAAAAATAGTTATTTAGCATAAAAAGGATTTTATACTGCGTACATTTCTTCAATTTGTAATTTACAATAGTGTGTTATATTTATAGTTAAATTATTGAAAATCAATTAATTATCTTGTTTTAAAATTTGGTTAACTCCATGAAAATCAGTATCTTTATAGATTATACCACTAATTTATAAAGTATGATTTTCACAGAAGTTAACA
>QKGU01000169.1 GCA_003250325.1 Paludibacter sp. | reverse complement strand
TTTACAAAGATTAAAAATAAATTTAAAAAAAACAACAGTAAATGAATCAAAGAAAAGAATAAGAAAAGAATAAAAAAAGACTGAATTTGGTTAATCCAAATTCAGTCTTTTTAATTAAATAAATGAATTTCTGTTTATCAGAAAATGAGACTACAAAATAGTCTTAAATTTTTATGAAAGCATTGTGAGCAATAATCCGGCAGCAACTGCTGATCCAATAACACCAGCAACATTAGGACCCATTGCATGCATTAAAAGGAAATTTCCAGGATCGGTTTCCTGACCAACCACCTGTGATACACGAGCGGCCATTGGAACAGCGGAAACCCCTGCAGAACCAATTAATGGGTTTACTTTTTCTTTTGTGAACAGGTTCATAAACTTAGCAAGTAAAACACCACTACCTGTACCAACTGAAAAGGCAATAATACCAATACAAAGGATTTCTATTGTTTTTATATTTAAGAATGCAGATGATGTGGCTGTAGCACCAACGGTTATTCCAAGGAATATTGTTACGATATTCATCAACTCATTTTGTACTGTTTTGCTTAAACGTTCTGCAACTCCACTTTCTTTCAATAAATTACCAACCATTAAACTACCAATAAGCGGAGCAGCAGGTGGTAATAACAAAGACACAAAAGCGGTAGCAAAAATTGGGAAAATAATTTTTTCCTTTTTTGAAACAATACGCAACTGTTTCATTTTAATTGCTCTTTCCTTTTTTGTTGTCAATGCACGCATAATAGGAGGTTGAATAACAGGAACTAAAGCCATGTACGAATAAGCAGCAACAGCAATCGGACCAAGTAATTCAGGAGCAAGGCGTGTAGTCAAATAAATGGCTGTAGGACCATCGGCTCCACCAATTATCCCAATAGAAGCGGCTTCTTTCGGTAAAAAACCTAATGCAATAGCTCCAAGATAAGTTGCAAAAATTCCAATCTGGGCGGCAGCTCCGAGCAATAAACTTTTAGGATTCGCGAGCATAGGACCAAAGTCGGTCATAGCGCCCACACCAATAAAGATCAAACATGGATAAATACCAAGTTTTACGCCAAGATACAGATAATCAAGCAATCCGGCTCCGTCGCCGAACTGACTCCAGTGAACATGTCCGCCTGCAAATAAATCAGGATTATAAAGCCCTGCTAATGGCAGATTGGTCAGAAGCATTCCGAAAGCTATCGGCAGTAAAAGTAAAGGTTCAAATTGTTTCACAATTGCAAGATACAAAAGTAAACATGCAATAAAAATCATTATTACTGTTTGCCAAGTGAGATTGAAAAATCCCATGCTTTCAACGAATTTCTCAAAACTCTTTTCAATGAATGCCAATCCAGACTCAGAACCTGCTGTTTGAGTTGCCTGAATTGTTTGAACGGAATCGCATTTTACACTCGCATGCCCTTCCGTTTGGGCAAAGGCCGCCAAGGGAGCAAAGGAGTACAAAAATGCAATTATCAATAAAATATATTTTTTTGTTTTCATCATTTATCTACTGTTTTACAAATGATTATTCAATATCAAACAAGGCATCGTCCTGCATTACAGTTTGACCTTGTTGCACATGAATTGCTTTGATTTCACCATCCTTTTCAGCCAAAATATTGTTTTCCATTTTCATGGATTCCAATGTCAACAACACTTCACCACGTTTTACCTTTTTCCCAACAGTTGCTACAATTTTGATGATACTTCCAGGAAGAGGTGACTTAATTGTTTTAACGCCTGCAGATTTTGGAGCTTCCTGTTTTTTAGGAGCAGGGGCAATTTCTACTTTAGGAGCTTCAGCTATTGGTTGAGCAGCCACTTCTTCCATTTCAGAACCTTCGAAATCAATCAATACATCGTCCTGCATAACAACCTGACCTGGTTCTACGTGGATATTCTTGATAACACCATTTTGCTCAGCCAAAATGTTGTTTTCCATTTTCATGGATTCCATTGTCATCAAAATATCGCCACGTTTTACATTTTGCCCAACTTTAATAAGAACTTTTACGATGTTTCCTGGAAGCGGAGCCTTTATTGAACTTGCAGTTACAACCTTGTTTGGTGTAAGAATCGGATTTACCTTTCCAGCTGGTTTTCTGTTTAATGTCAGAGGATTTGTTTTATCTTGTTTTTCGATTTCAACAGTGAAAGGCGTACCATTAACTTCAATTTCAGCAACATTTTGTTCCACTTCATTTACTGAAACTTCGTATTCGCTACCGTTTATTTTAAATTTGAATTTCTTCATAACGCAATTATTTTACTAAATTATTAATGCCATAAATTTTTGAACTCCATGGAGAATAGCGTCTTTCTACTGTCTTGATTGTAATTATGGCGCTTTCATCGTCGTGCACTTCTGCGTAATATAAATGTAAAGCCATTGCAATTGCTGCACTGTCGTTTGCAGAAAGATGTTCTTCGTCGTACTCTACAATATTTTCAACTGTAGTTGTTGCAACTTCAGGAGAGATGGTTTTCTTTTTCGGAACTTTTACTGTTGGCGCTATAATTTTGCTGAAAAGGTTCAATACTATTACCAGCAGAATTAATAAAATAAACACCATAACTATACCAAATCCCACTATATCAAAGGCATTTGCCCAGTTAACTGACAATATATTCATAATAAAGATTTATAATGGTATATTTGAATGTTTCTTTAACGGATTAACCACCTTCTTGGTCTGTAATGCCTGGAATGCACGAATAATGCGGAAACGGGTATTACGTGGTTCAATTACATCATCGATATACCCATAAGATGCAGCTTGATAAGGATTTGCGAATTTATCCTTGTACTCATTGACTTTGTCGTCTACAAATTTGGCTTTTTCGGCAGGATCGCTGATAGCAGCAATTGATCTTCCTTCGAGTACTTCGATAGCCCCTGCAGCACCCATAACCGCAATTTCGGCTGTTGGCCATGCGTAATTAAAATCACCACGCAATTGTTTACAGCTCATTACATCGTGTGCTCCACCATAAGATTTACGAAGAGTGATGGTTACTTTTGGAACGGTAGCCTCACCATAAGCAAACATTAATTTAGCTCCATGAACAATGATACCTGCATATTCCTGACCAGATCCTGGCAAGAATCCCGGAACATCAACCAATGTAAGAATAGGAATATTAAATGCATCGCAGAAACGAACAAAACGAGCAGCTTTACGCGAAGCATCGCAATCGAGTACACCAGCTAAAAAGTTTGGTTGATTTGCAATAATACCGGTTGATACACCATTGAAACGAGCAAATCCGACAATTATATTACGTGCATAATTAGCATGTACTTCAAGAAATTTTCCGCAGTCAACAATTCCGGCAATCACCGATTTCATATCATACGGAGTATTAGGATTATCGGGAACTATTGTATTTAAAGCATCTTCAAGACGATTAATCGGATCCGAACATGTTTCTATCGGAGCTTCTTCAAGATTATTTTGAGGTAAATATGAAATTAACTCACGAATTGTTTTGATTCCTGTTTCTTCGTCTTCAACGCGGAAATGAGAAACACCTGATTTGCGCGCATGTACATCGGCACCTCCGAGGTCATCGGTTGTAATATCTTCGCCTGTAACTGATTTCACTACTTTCGGACCAGTTACAAACATATAAGAGTTTTGCTCTGTCATTAAAATAAAGTCGGTGAGGGCAGGGGAATACACTGCACCGCCGGCACAAGGGCCAAAAATAGCGGAGATCTGAGGAATCACACCCGAAGCAAGAATGTTGCGCTCGAAAATTTCGGCATAACCAGCAAGTGAAGTAACGCCTTCCTGAATACGTGCACCTCCCGAATCATTAATTCCAATAACAGGACAGCCCATTTTCATAGCCATATCCATTACTTTGCAAATTTTCAGTGCCATTGTTTCCGACAAAGAACCTCCGAAAACTGTAAAATCCTGAGCATAAACAAATACTGTACGTCCATCTACAGTACCATGCCCTGTAACAACACCATCGCCAAGATACTTTTCTTTTTCTAATCCAAAGTTATTGCAACGATGAGTAACAAACATGTCAAACTCCTCAAAACTTCCCTCGTCCAATAACATGTGAATTCTTTCACGGGCAGTGAATTTCCCTTTTGAATGTTGTGAAGCAATTCTTTTTTCTCCTCCACCTAATTTGGCCTGCACTCTGAGGTCAATCAGATTCTTAACTTTTTGTTGATTTTCCATAAATGCTGTTTTTTATACCTTAAATAATGAATAATTGGTTTTGCAAATGCTCTTTTTTTGTCAAAAAAGCACCTGCTCAACCAATTAAATATAATTTTTTATGAATTTATTTGTTAGGATCTTCACAAAGTTCAGTAAGAACTCCGAAAGTTGATTTAGGGTGTAAAAATGCAATATTTAATCCTTCAGCTCCTTTGCGGGGTTGTTTGTCGATAAGTGCAATTCCGCGTTCTGCAGCAAGATCCAATTTAGCTTGCAGGTTTTCTACTGCAAATGCCACGTGGTGCACACCTTCGCCTTTCTTTTCAATGAATTTTCCAACAGGACCTTCCGGATCAGTCGATTCCAATAATTCTAATTTTGTTTGTCCGACTTTAAAAAAAGCAGTTTTTACTTTCTGTTCAGGAACTTCTTCTACGGCGTAACAGGTTAATCCTAAGACGTTTTCGTAGTAAGGGATAGCAGTTTCAAGGCTTTTTACGGCAATGCCTAAATGTTCGATATGAGTTGGTTTCATAAGAAATTAAATATTAATTGTTAATAAAATTAATTTTAAAGATAAAAATCGGTATAAAAACAGAAAAACAATTAACCAAAAGGGGTTTGATTACAGAAATTTTTCCGTATTTGAATTTGAGTGCAAAAGTACATGAAAAAAATCTCATTCTCAAGGAAATAGACAACAAATTTCAATATTTTTTCTTTACTCTGATAATCAGAAAGATAGCATATATATACGTTTTTTGGGCAATAATTTAACCTGAATCTATTGTCTATTTAATAATGAACTTATAATAAATAGGACATAAGTGTTTTCTTTATTTCTATTTATAAGTTAAAACAGAAAGAAATCAAATGAAATAGTTGACAATTTGTATTATTTCAAAATGAATAAAAAAAATTATGATTATCCGCAAAGCATCCTAATCGAAAGACAAGATAATTTACGGTTGATTTTTATTGAAAACAGTTTAAAAACAATTAGTTTAATTGATTGATATTCATTATATTTATAGTCAAAATCAATAGAATATGAATAT
>QKGU01000293.1 GCA_003250325.1 Paludibacter sp. | reverse complement strand
TTAGGGGTAACAACAGGTTCATGGGAGATTGAGAGTATAAGAGTTGAGTAAAATAAGAAAGAAAGCCAATCATTGAAAAGTATGGTAATTTCTTTAAGAAGTAAAAAGAAATCGTTCAGTTTTAATACTACAGGTTATGAAACAGACATTAAGTTCAAGAATATTATTGTTATCCGCATTTTTATTATTACTAGTAACGGCCAAGGCACAGGAAAAAAGCAAGCCAATTGCAATCCAAAACCTTTTTCCCGAACAGGGTTTAACAGACCCTCATACAATTATTGTTAACGGGCGTTTGTATGTTTTCTGTGGCCATGACCAAAGTTGGGATACAGAAGATACCTGGAAAATGGACAGATGGGAAATACGTTCAACAGACAATTTAATCGATTGGCGCAAGGATGGAGAAATATTACCAACACAAACTTATATTGGCGATCAGCCAAACTGTTGGGCAGGAGATATAAGCCAAAAAGGAGATAAATATTATTGGTATTTTTCGAATAAGCATTACAGTACGGGTGTTATGGTTGCTGATTCACCAGAAGGTCCCTGGGTCGATGCTCTTGGTGAACCATTGCTTCCGGCAGGTATCATAGGTAAAACGCCTCCCTACGATCCAACAATTTATGAAGAAGATGGCGTGTATACCATCATCTTTGGCTCAGGCAGGTATCAGGCTGCAACCCTTGGTGACGATATGATATCTCTAAAAACAGACCCTCAACCTTTAATGGTTTACACAAAAGAAGGTAAAGAAAGATGGACAGCCGATAAATCCACACTTTTTAAACGCGATAGCATATACTATTTAGTTTGGGGATCGGATTATGCCATGTCGAAAAATTTATATGGACCATATACCTACGAAGGTAATTTTTTAGCTGGAGGTCACAACGATTTGTTTCAATGGAATGGCCAGTGGTATGCAGTAATGGAAAATAAAGATATTGGGCTACTGTATCGCGGAGTTAGCTTAAAGCCGGTTAATTTTAACGACGACGGCACAATTATTATCCCTGATGATGACTGCGGTTTTCCGGCTGACGGAAGAAAATGGCAGTTTGAATTGTCAACCATGGGTTGGAAAGCATTAGAAGGAACATGTATTAAATGGAATTCTGATGGTTTAATAAAAGGGAAAGTTAACGGCAATGCATTAATTGAGAGCCCGGTTTGGTTATTGACAGAATTAGATAAATATCAGACTCTTGTGATTCGAATAAAAAATAAATCGAAAGCAAAACAGGCTAAAATTTGGATAGCTTCAACAACACCTAAAGGTGCTTTCTGGGAACATCCCGGGATAGATTGGGAAGAGGAGGATCAAATTCTGATTAATCTTGACTCAGAAAGTAAAGAATTTAAAGAATATACAATCGATTTAAGCAAATTACCAAACCTCGAACCTATGTTAAAAAGAATACGCATTGAACCGGCCATAGGTGTAGACAAAGGAAATTGGGAAATTGAATATATAAGTATCCAGTAATGTTATTACTAGAAAACCAATAATAAAAATGAAGAATAATTACAAAAGCTTTATAAAATCAATTGCATTTCTTGGAATTTGCTTAAGCACAATTATATGTAACGCTCAAAAAAAAGGCGAACCTCTTGCAAATGGCAACCTTTTTCCTGAGCAGGGCTTAACAGATCCGCACAGTTTAATAGAAGATGGACGGCTGTATTTGTTTATGGGGCACGATCAATCCTGGAGAACTGAAGATACCTGGAAAATGGATCGTTGGGAAATCTGGTCGACTGATAACCTTATTGACTGGAAATATGAATCTAAGATTTTACCTACTGATACCTACATTGGCGACAGGCCAACATGCTGGGCTGGAGATATCATGAAGCATAAAGGCAAGTATTACTGGTATTTTTCTAATCGAAGTCTAAACACCGGTGTAATGGTAGCCGATTCACCTACTGGGCCATTTAAAGATGCATTGGGAAAGCCATTGTTGCCCGAAGGTTTAACCAAAACTAAATCGTATGATCCTGAGATATTTCAGGAAGATGGTAAGAATTACATCATTTTTGGTGCTGGTACCTACTACATTGCTCAGCTAAACGACGACTGTATTTCATTAGCAGAAGAACCAAAACCAATTTTGATAACCGATGAAGATGGTAACAAAGTTGGTACAAGAGATAAAAATGCCATGTTTAAAAAAGATGGCTGGTATTACTTGGTTTGGGGGCCTGACTATGCAATGTCCAAAAACTTATACGGGCCTTACCTGCATAAGGGGGCATTTGTAGATGGAGGCCACAGCTGTATTTTTGAGTGGAAAGACGGGTACTGGTATACTATTCAGGAACGAGGCGATGTATACCGATTCTATAGAACCGTTAAACTAAACCCTGTATTGTTTAATGATGATGGAACGGTAATTCCGAAAAATTTGGCAAAAGAAATTCATAAGGGCAATACATGGGAATTTGATATAACTGCTCAAGGATGGCAAGATATACGAGGTACCTATTTTGTTTGGGAAGACGGAAAGATAAAAGGTGAAATATATGGGCGTGCATCTATACAAAATGCCATATGGAGTGGTAATGTTAATTTAAAAGATCGCAAAAATACGCTGGTTATAAAATTAAAAAACATGACAGCAGCTACACAGGCTAAATTATATGTGGCATCTTACACTCCTTCAAACAAGTGGTATCAAATCGATTCGGAAATTCACTGGAATGAAACAGCACAGTTTATTTTTGACATAAAACCAAACGATACTGAATTTACTGAATACCGCGTTGATTTTTCAGATTACGATAATTATGAAGAAAAAGTAAAGCGTTTCCGCATTGATTTGGCATTAGGCGTTACTACGGGTTCATGGGAAATTGAGAGCATAACAGTTGAGTAAAATTAAAAGAAACACAATCAGTGAAAAGTATGGTGATTTCTTTAAAAAGAAAAAGAGTAATAATTCAATATTAGAATTTGACCATCTCCCGATTTTAAAGTTCATAATTTAATGCAAGGCTTAACTGTCCATCGCATTGGGAGATTTGAGGCGAGGGAAGAAAGGCACTTGGTTTCATGTGTGTCAGCAGTGTTTTTGTAATTGTGCTGATATAGTGATACTTACTATTAATCATATTAAAAACGCGGAATTCAGGTGGCTTTGTTACAAATTTTTCAAGTTGAAGAAAATAACGGCTAATCTTGTTCTGTACCTGTTTTGTTTTTTGACATGGGCTGGTTTTTTAATGTTTTTGTTTGCACAATAAAAATAACATTTTAAAACCAGCTTGCCTCACAGGGAAAACGACGAAACCCTTTGATATTATTGATATGCAGAAGTTCTTATCCATTTTTTGGGGAGATGGTCAATATGAGATAATCATTGCTTTATTGTGCGTGAAAGTTTTAATTTGTTACTTTTTGAATAATTCTATTCAGAACAATATGTCACCCTTAATAAACCATTTTTCCCTCAACAGGCAGATTAGCAGGTTGTATTTTTGAATCAAAATGCTAATGTTTGGGTGATGAAAAAGTGTTGGTAGAAATCCCGGCCAGTTCAGTCTCCGCAATATTTATTAACACTGAAAAGTAAAAGAATGAAAAGAATATCCAGCATGATTTTGTTAATCAACTTGTTCGTTGCATGCACCGTAAATAAGTTTGATAAAGAAGGAAGTGCAATAAAATACCAGCCTGATTGACAATCGGTGAAGAACTACGAAATTCCAGTATGGTTTAACGATGCCAAACTTGGAATTTTCATCCATTGGGGACCATATACAGTGCCTGCTTATGGTAACGAATGGTATCCTTGTCAAATGTACGATACAACCTATGTGCGTCGTTCGGGAGGTATGGAGTGGAATTATTACAAGCATCATATTCAGACCTATGGTGATCTGAAGACTTTTGGCTACAAGGACTTTATCCCTATGTTTAAGGCTGAAAAGTTTAACCCGGCGGAGTGGCTTGACATTTTTGAAAAGGCAGGTGCAAAATACATTGTACCTGTTGGCGAACATCATGATGGATTTGCCATGTATGCTTCAAAAATTACCAAATGGAATGCTAAGAAGATGGATCCCAAAAGGGATATTGCAGGTGAGTTGGCTGCTGAAACCAGAAAGCGTGGATTGAAATTCGGCCTTTCATCGCATTATTCAGAAAACTGGTATTATTATAAATTTGATAAAAAGTTTGACACCGTGGATCCGGAGAATGTTGATCTGTATGGTCGTCCCCATTAAGAGGGCATACCTGCTGATAAAGAATTCCTGAAAAAATTTGAAATGCGCACCAAAGATATGATTGACTAATACCAGCCCGATCTCCTATGATTTGACGGAGCGTTAAATGCACACGAAAACATGTTAGAAAAGAACCCTGGCAAACCGATACCGCACTTGGAATTTATAACTGGGGATATACCAGTGATATGCTCGTGAAATCGTCTGATAATGTAATTGATGATTTGATTGATGTTGTTAGTAAGAATGGTAACCTGTTATTGAATATTTCACCCAAGGCTGATGGGACAATACCGGAGGATCAGCAATATGTTCTGTTTGAGCTGGGTAATTGGCTTAAAGTAAACGGTGAGGCGATTTACGGTAGCCGCCCATGGAAAATTTTTGGAGAGGGGCCAACAGTTGAAGATTTGGGTGATACACACATGACAGAACGTAAAAATCTGGATAGGAAGTTTTCGGAACAGGATTTTAGGTTTACCACTAAGGGTAAGGATATTTTTGCGATTTGCATGGGTAAACCGGAAGGCAAAGTGATAATTAGCTCATTGAAAAAAGATTCGCCCTTGTATGATTATGAAATTGAAAACCTGCAAATTTTGGGATGGGATGGCGATGTAAATTATGAAGTAACTGATGATGGATTGCTAATCAGCCTGCCCACTGACTATAACGCATCAGGGTATGCAACTACCTTTAAAATTGAGGGTGGTGAACTGAACTGTACAAATTTAGCGCAATAGCATATGAACTGAAAGCAAATAGTTGCCCTCCATTTATAATGGAGTTGTCCTGATTCAATTTCAAAACCATAAAAACCTTTTCTATGAAACCAAAACTACACATTCGATTTACGACAATTCTTATATTGTTTTCAGTCTTTTTAGTTTCCTGTGATGAAGATAATGTCAAGTCTCCCGATCAATCTGTGAATTTGACCGTGGAAGTGGATGACGCTGGCAGTATTAATTTTGATGTTACCCTCAAAGGGGATACGGTTGT
>QKGU01000315.1 GCA_003250325.1 Paludibacter sp. | reverse complement strand
TTTCCTTGCTCGAAAAATTGAGCTTGATCAGGGCGCAAAGTTTGTGGTCTTTATATGTGAGTGCAGGATATCTTTCATTTAGAGTGGTGTAAAACGATTTGTTTACGGAAATAAATCGAGCATTAAATTCCTGCCAATCTTGGTTTCTATTGATTCTTATCTTATTCGAAATATTCGTAATTTCCTTTTGTTCTCTGGTTTTGATCCTGGCTAATGATTCCTTGATTTCTAAGATTAATTCATCTTTTTGGATCAATTGAAGTGCCGATGATGTAAGCTCTTTATTTTTTGCTTCTAGTAGTTCGGCATTTTTTTCATTACTGAGCTGCTGTTTTAATTCAAAATTTTGTTGCTCCGACTTTCTTTTTCGGTGAAGGTTCCAAACTACGATAATTGAGACGAAAATCAGGAAAACGAATAATAAGGAAAGCACAAGGCTTCGCAAAAACAAAATCTTTTTTTGCTGCGTTAATTCTGTTAGCTGTACTTTGGCCAATGTTTGGGCTTGTTTCTCTTTTTCAATTCGAAAAGCATCTTTTACATCAAGTAAATCGCTGTTGTTTTTGCTTCTGATCCCGAATAGTTCTTCGGTAATATTCTTTGATTTTTGCAGGTTGGCATAGGCCAATTTCATTTTGCCCATCTTAAAATACAAATCGCCTATTTTTTGATATACATCTGGCAAATAGTTTTGATGGCTTTTATACACATTGGATGCTTCCAGTGATCGAAGAAGGTATTTTTCGCTGTTTATGTAATCACCCAGATGGTAGTATACTTCTCCCATCATTGAGTATAAAACAACCTGGTACGACGGGAGGCTCTCGACTAATTCTTTTTCGATATTTTTCAGTGTCGTTATTGCCTGTTGATATTTTCCCAGATTTAGATATACATAACCTTGTTCCGCTTCGACCAACAGGGGGGGTAGGTGTGGTGTATATTTTTTGTAAATTACCTGGCAGGTGTCCAGATATTTTTGGGCAATACTGTTGTCTCTGTTTTCCCGATTATGACTGGCCAAAACATAGTAGGTCGTCCTAAATGTCGAAATCTCAGCGTTGGTCGATATGCCTCTTTTTTTCAGGAAATTGATGGATTTATAAAGGTATTCTTCTGCTTGGTTATCCATGCCAAAAAGGCTGTATAAGACACCCAGTCCAGTGTATATTGGAGGAACATAAATGCTGTCGTTTATTTTGTTCGCATAAATTAAGGCTTCCCAATAATTATCGTACGATTGAGCATATTTCCCCATGGATGAAGATATGCGTGCAATTTCCAAAAACAATCGAATTGCATTTAATGTATCTCCATTTTCCAGGTATAATTGGCTCTCGTTTTGACGTTGTGATACTACACTGTCAGAATTAACAGAAGAGACAAGCCTGTATAGGTCTTTTGTCTCGTGTTCGGTGTTTATCTGTCCGGAACTTATGCCGATAAATATTGATAATCCTACAAAAAAAATAGCCCTTAATGTTCTCATGCACGATTGTCAAGATAAAAATGAAAAATGCCCGATGTTATGTCGGTAAAACGAGGTTTTACATTTTGATTGTTTGTAAATATATCTAAATGTTTGTATTTCTATGGATTAATGTTTGAATATTCATTGTTTGTCTATTAAAATTCTATTCCACTTCTTGTTTTGTCTATCTTCAAACGATGTCTTTTTTTCTCTTTTTTTAAATCAACTGGCCATTTTTGCTTTCGATTTATCAGGCTATATACCTCAATCGTTAAATGACTAAAGTATGTAAGCCACAAAATTTTCTTTTTAGTATCTCGAGCTAATCAAATTTAAAAACAATTAATTAAATCAATTATGCAAAAATCAGTGTGTCAAAGTTGCAAATCACTTATCCTCGGGTTAGTGCTTATTTTGTGTGTGGGTTCTTTCGATGTGTATAGCAATCAGAATGTTTCACCAAGCGGTGCGAATGACAAAGCCGCAATTATTACCGGATCAAACAGAGGTCAGGGATTAGGATGGGTGAAGTATTTTCTGAAAGAAGGATATACCGTTGTAGCAACTGCCCGTGAACCGGAAGCTGCCAAAGAGCTGAAGGAGTTAAAACAGCAGTACAAAGATCAACTGTTAATTGAAAAGCTGGATGTGACCAGTGAAGAGGACATGGCTGCTTTAGGGGCTAAATTGAAAAAGGGAAATATCAAATTTGATATTGCTGTCAGTAATGCCGGAGTAACCGTTCATGAGGATTTTGGGGAATGGACTTCCAAGTCATTTGAGATTAACTATAAAGTTAATACCATGGGGGCAGCGTTTTTCGCGCAAATGGTTGCACCGTATTTAAAGGATGGTGCAAAATTAGTGCAGTTGTCATCTGGAGCAGGGAGTATTGCTTCACAGAAGAACAGCTCTTCTCTCGATCCTTATAGTATCAGTAAAGCCGGATTGAACATGCTGACCAAAAAACTGGCGATAAGATTGGCCGACCGGCAAATTATTGTCGTTTCTATTTCTCCCGGAGGTGTTAATACGGATATGAATCCTGAAGGTAAACTTTCGGTAACAGAAGCCATCGATATTATGGCTAAAACGATCTCAAAACTTACCATTGAGAATAGCGGTACTTTTATTAATAATTATGGAAAGGTAATGCCTTGGTAATTCAGGCAAGGTAATTCTTACAGTTTTAGATGAAATGTTCGGTGGTGGTCATTTTACGACTTCCGAGCTATTTATATATTGAAAATACCCTAAATATATGATTAAAAAACTATTAAAAAGAGCTTCTGATATTGAAGCTCATGAAGTAAAGGCAACAGTACTGTCATTTCTTCTGGTATTTGTTTTAATGTTGGCTTATTACATTCTTAGACCGGTAAGGGATGCGATGGCAAGCGATTGGTCTGATGCCGAGGTAAGCCAGTTGTGGACCCTAAACTTCTTCATAAGTACGGGTGTTGTGGCCCTTTACGGAATTGCGGTTTCAAAGCTTCGATTTAGTCGCTTGGTTCCCGGTGTTTACGTATTTTTTGCCGCTACATTTGTTCTTTTTTACTTTTTTATGCAAACCATTGCCGATAGAGTGCTTGTAGATAAATCGTTTTATGTATGGATTAGTGTTTTTGCAATGTTTCATCTCTCGGTATTTTGGAGTTTTATGTCTGATGTCTTTAACAAAGATCAGGCGCGGAGGCTTTTTGCAACAATTGGAGCCGGAGCGAGTGCCGGAGCCTTAGTTGGCCCCATGATCCCTACCTTATTTGCAGGCATTTTTGGCACCGACACCCTTGTTTTAATCGGATCTGTTTTGTTGCTAATACCCGTTCCAATCATATTGATTCTGTCAAAACTCAAAGTAAGCGAGCTGAAAAATGAGGATGAATCTACCGATAAAAGCAAGTTCAAAATTGGAGGTAATCCTTTTGCAGGCTTTAAATCATTCGTTACCAATCCCTATCTGCTTGCTATTGGTGTGTTTATCTTGCTTTATACCATGATAGGTACATTTGTTTATTTTGAGCAAAAGAACTTACTGGCAGACTACGATCGCGAAACAAGGACACAGATACTGGGCAGCATCGACTGGGTTGTAAATGTTCTAACATTTGGAATTGCATTTTTTGCCACGTCACGAATTGTTAGAAAGATTGGAATGGGGTATACCCTTGCCATGATGCCCTTGCTCATGTGTGCCGGTATATTGATTTTGGCTTTTGCTCCTATTATTGTTGTACTATTAGCACTTCAGGTTGCTCGCCGGGCCGGTAATTACGCTATTACAAAACCGGCTCGCGAAATGCTATTTACCGAGGTTGATAAAGAAACAAGATTTAAAGCGAAACCTGTCATTGATGTGGTCGTTTACCGAGGTGGTGATACGGTTACTGCATGGTTCTTTACGGGTCTGACAGAAGGGCTTGGGCTAGGCTTTGCAGCAGTAGGAATTATTGGTGCCGGTATTGCGGCTATTTGGGCCGGAGTTGGCATATACCTAGGTCGAATGTATAATCATGTAAAAAGTGAAGACTAATTAAATCAGTTAAATTCTATTAATATGAACAGTAAAATCACATTTCGCCATTTGTTTATGGTCAATAATTGTGTCAATAGTTTTTGTATTGGATGTTTTAACCGTGAAATGATAAAACGGTCGGTTAAACTTATGTCTATGTTGATATTTGTGTTTTCGTTTTTTAGTTCTTATGCTCAGAAAGATGGAAAAACATCTGTTTTGGTTGTTCGGGGAGGGCATCCTTACGATACTCCGGCATTTGAAGACATGTGCAGTAAATTAAAGGGGATTGATGTCGATTTAGTCCTCACTGCACACTTCGAGAGTATGAAAACGGAGGATATTGCCCAAAAATATAATGCCATATTATTTCTGAACCAAAACAAACATTACCCCGAATACGAACCCAATAAAAAGAAATACATGGATTTGACATCGATGGGGGTGGGAATGGTATTTCTTCATTTTACACTTTCCTCCCAACCCGAGTGGGATGCCTATCACGACATGATCGGGGGAAAATGGTTCCTGAAAAAATTCACCAAGGATCAGAATCTGTGTTCTACTTATTTCATGGAAAGGACAGAGGCGGTGAAAGTTTTAGATGCCAGTCATCCAGTTACGAAAGGGCTGAAAGACTTCACCCTGACCGATACTTTTTACGGAAATATATACATGGATCCGAATGTGCATCCATTATTAGGCGTGGATGATAAAGAAGTGAACAGTGTAATTGCTTGGGCACACAAATACAATAAGTCGAAGGTGGTATATATTATGCCTGGTTTTACAACAAAGGCTTACCAAAACCCATCTTATCAGAAATTGGTCTCTAATGCGCTGAAATATGTTGCTAAATAGTTGAATATGGGGGCATGATTTGGATCCTGAGATTAGGATTGCAAATGATTTTTATGGGAATGATTTTAACGAGAGAGGGTGTACTGAATTGTGCACCCTCTCTTCTTGTTGACAGATTTTGCTTCCCGCACTCGCCCGACGAGAAAGTGAACATCGCCACTATCGCCAAATTCTGGGACTTCCTGGTGGAAACACTAAAAAATATCCCGGCGAAATAATTAATCAGAGGGCTTCCGTAAATGTGGAACCCTCTTTTTTTTTGTCAAGGTATTTTTCGTGTGTCCACTCGCAGGCAATGGCGGCGTGCCATCACTTTCTTTTCTGATTTCCCGGCTTCCGAAAAATCGAATGAAAGGGTGGGGGCGAAAATGACAATCACCTCCAGGAGCGAATACATAAAATGAAGAATGTTGATTTGTGAAATATCTTTAAGATTCACAATGAATTAGCATCAGGGTAAGAAACCCGACAAATCGGACAGAAACCTTTATATTATGACTATCTTTGCATGATTAAATGACCAAACAAAAATAAAGTGAAGACGAAACATAAAATAATTAACGGAGACAGCCGACAAATGAATCTTGTCCCGGACAAGTCGGTTCATTTAGTTGTCACTTCGCCTCCTTATTGGCAATTGAAAGACTATGGAACAGAAAAACAGATCGGTTATCACGAAGACTATGAAACC
>QKGU01000348.1 GCA_003250325.1 Paludibacter sp. | reverse complement strand
GTTAACTTCTGTGAAAATCATACTTTATAAATTAGTGGTATAATCTATAAAGATACTGATTTTCATGGAGTTAACCAAATTTTAAAACAAGATAATTAATTGATTTTCAATAATTTAACTATAAATATAACACACTATTGAAATATAAGCTTTAAATGATTTGACTTCAGCAAGTTTTTCTTTATTGTTCCAAATACTTAGAAAAATATCCTGAGCCATGTCGCGGGCTTGTTCGTTGTCTTTTATGAACCCATGAAGGAAGAAAACAAGTTTTGGCTGATATAGCAAAAAAAGTATCTCAAAAGCTTTTTGATCGCCTTTGCAAAGAGCTTTGATGTGATTTTCTTCTATAGTATTATCCATCTTTACTTATCCAAAGTTGGATTTATTAGAGTTTTTATTGGTTGTTAAGCTAATGATGCTGATTAAGTGTCTGATATTACTAGTGTAATGAGTTGATCGGACGACTGGAATCTTATGGCTTTATTTAATTTGCCGGAGCAAAGATAATTGATATAAGACTAAATTCAAAACCGATTTTATGTTGGTTTGACTATTTGAATCTTAATTAACGTGAGTTCGATATAAGTAAGCTGCTAATAATCAGCTATAGTTTTCTTTGGAATCCTGAAAGGATTCAATGTGAATAACTGCGGGTGAAACCCGTGGTAGTTTATAAAGGTAGCCCTGAACCCTGAAAAGGTTCAATAACAATGAATTACATATTGAACCCTTTCAGGGTTCATCTTTTTGTTTTCCATGATCCACGGGTTTCACCCGCAGTTATTCACATTAAAGTCCTTCAGACTTTTAAAACTAGCTATTTTCTTTAATTTTAATATTTCTTATATCGAACTCACGTTAATTAATAATTAATTTTTTTAATATATGCACTGAAAACAAGATGATTAAAAATTGAATACAATTAGACGAAAGGAAGTTGAGTTGATATATAGGCGTAATTAATAATTTGGATTCTGTAAACTACAAATTTTTATATAAAAAACCTATTTGCATTTAATGAAAGTATTCATGATTAAAAGATGAAGTTTTAATTACTAATTTAGTAACTTATACAGTTTGAGTTAAAATATGAGGATAAGCACCTTGAATGTATAGATAGATTATTACTGGTTTTTAGTGAGATATATTTGTGAAAATTATGATTAACTAATCTATTCAAAAGAGCTTTGGGATAAACAAAGTTTCCTATTTTTTGAACTTATCTTTTTGCGAGTACATTTTCCGTACCCCAAATTTCCAAAGCGTTAAAAACTGACGTTAAACTGTTTCCCAGTTCCGTAAGCGAATATTCCACTCGGGGAGGAATCTCCTTGAATTCTTCCCGAAATATTAAACCGTCATTTTCAAGTTGTTTAAGTTGTTCTGTCAGTATTTTTCGCGAAATACCCGGAATGCGTACTGCAATCTCCCCAAAACGTCTTTTCCCGTTAATAAGAGAATATAGTATTATTGTTTTCCATTTACCTCCGATTAATTCAAGAGTTGCAGTTACAGGACATTGAGTTAATTCGTTCGATTTTGCCATGATAGTTACTTTTTAGTTACCAGTATTTGTAAAGTTACTGAAATGTAACTGGTTTCAAATTTAAACTATTATTAGTTACTTTGTGTAACAATTGGAACAAAAGTAATAATTATTTTGTTGTATAGTGCATAAATGATACAAAAAATAAGAATATACTTTTATAAATAAACATTTTAAAAAATAAAATAAGAAAGGAAAACAAATTTATGAAAATTGGAGTAACCGGAGCAACCGGTCAATTAGGTCGTCTCGTCATTGCAAGTTTAAAAACAAAAGTAGCTGCAGAAAATATTGTAGCTTTAGTACGTAACCCAGAAAAAGCAAATGATTTAGGAGTAGAAGCTCGTGCATTCGATTACGAAGCTCCAGATGCGAAGGCTTTTGAAGGTATCGATAAACTTTTGCTTATTTCGGGAAATGAAATTGGACAGCGTGCGCGTCAGCATACGAACGTTATTGAAGCTGCTAAAGCAGCTGAATTAAAAGAAATTGTATATACCAGTTTGCTGAAAGCTGACAGTTCAACGCTCAATCTCGCAGCCGAACATTTAGCAACAGAAGAAGCAATCAAATCTTCGGGAATGGTTTATACTATATTGCGTAATGGTTGGTATACCGAAAATTATACTGGTTCGGTAAAAGGAGCAGTAGGAGCAGGAGCCTTCATTGGAAGTGCTGGTAACGGAAAAATAGCTTCAGCAGCACGGGCAGATTATGCCGAAGCTGCAGCTGTTGTTCTTTGTAGCAATGACTTTGCAGGTCAAACTCTGGAGCTTTCAGGAGATAGTGCATATACACTTTCCGAATTAGCTGCTGAAATCTCTAAGCAAACAGGAAAAAATATTCCCTACAACGATCTGCCAGAAGCAGAATATGCAAAAATTTTAGCAGGTTTTGGTATTCCTGAAGGATTTGCTCAGGCCATTGCAAGCTGGGACGTCAGTGCATCCAAAGGTGATTTGTATGATGATGCTAAGGTATTATCAAAGCTTATTGGACATCCTACAACTTCATTGGCGAGTGTTTTGGCTGCTTCATTGTGAGAAGATACAAGAATAACATTAAATAATAAGTACAAATAAAACGATTAAAACAAATAAAAACGGGAGTCCATAAAAAAAACTCCCGTTTCTATTAATACCATTTCTCTACCATTTTTCTCATAAACGCCAAACTCCCTTTGGCCAATCCTTCCGAACTGTATTTCGATGGACGCCAGAGTGAAGTTGGTCCAACCAACTCTTTTATTTCCGATGAAAAATTTTCCAGAACCAATGGGCCTTGGTAATTTATTTCGGCTAGCCCGCGGAACAAGTCGTCCCAGTGCACATTGCCTTCACCCAGCATACCACGGTCGCTTTCGGTGATATGCAAATGCTTCAGTTTGCTTCCTGCCTGAATAATAGGATCGTAGAAATTCCGCTCTTCAATGTTCATGTGGAAAGTGTCCAGATGCAACCCGATGTTCTCTGCACCAACTCCATAAATCATTATCAAAACTTCGTGGGCTGCCGTAAACACATAACTTTCATAGCGGTTTATCGGTTCGGGAGCAATGGTAATATCCCTTTCGGCAGCATAACTTGCTACTTCCTTAAATACCTGATGTACTATTTCACGTTCGTTTATTGAACATGGTTGTCCCGAAAATTGGGCAATGGCGGAATGTAATACACCACCCAGAAAATCACCATCCATTTCAGCAACTTTATCCAGCGCTTTTTTTATAAGTGAGGTTGCTTTTTCGGGATATAAAGGTAAATGGCAATCGGCTGGTAAATTCAGCGTACAGCGTCCTGCAATACCATTATTATCCAATTGTTTCTTTGCGAGTTTTGAGTCGAAATCCAATGAGGACGGCAAAATGATTTCGAGCATATCAAATCCATATTCAGCTGTTTTCTCAATTGCAAACCGTCCTCCTTCGGCACTCCAGCCGGGAATAAATGATAATATTGTTGTTCCAAAAGTTGGCATAATTCTTTGTTTTTTAAATTGTTCTTTTCTTTTTCTCGAAATTGTATTTAATCATCACATTATCTAATTAGTACATCATTACATCAAAACAGCCACCATTCAGTTTTTACACCTATGTAAGTTCCCCAGCGGGTTTGATTAATTTGTAGGTAAGGCGAATAATGATTGTCTCGAGCATAGTCGTTGTACCGGGCTGCCGAAAAAACCAGACGGATGTGTGGACGACACCATGGATCTTGTTTGCCAAGAGGAGCAATCGTTGGCGCAAATGAGAATTTCCACATATTAGCTTCAGGGTTTATACCGTCTTTTCGCGAAGCATAATGCGCTTCTCCAATCAGATGCAACCAGTTGGTGGCGTAATACAACAATCGTCCCCCTACAACAATATCGCGCTTTTGATTATACATTTGCGTTCCATTGAAGTACGTATCCCTGTTCGGATTGTCTGAACCACCATGACTTTGCGTGAAAACGCCATAGCCATTTATGCTTATGTTCTTTGAAAGATTAAGCAGTATATGTTCGACAGTTGTAAACGAATAGGCGTGTGTGTATTTTCCGTTTGCATCCGGAGGTCCATATGTTGCCCAGGTGAAAGTATTTCCGTTGTCGCCACCATTAGCTATTCCTGTTCCACAACGCACCGAAAACTGGTTAAAGGAGCCGGGTAGGGAAGTATTGATCGCATTACTGTATTTCACACCTGCAACCCAACCGTGATCAGCAGCATAACTTCTCGAGGCATTTTTGGATGAAGCAGGTACTGTGTGAAATTCGCCAAGTAGTTTCATGGTACTTCCATTCTTGAAATGAATGCTGTGTTCACCTATCCAAACCATTCGCTGTCGAATGGCCGGGTTGGTGGCTCCGGCAACTGTAACCTCGTAGTTGTAAGGAAAGACTCCTGCCGAATCGGTCGATGCCGGCATTAACATGGTAAGTTCCGTATTTTTATGGCTTACACCAAATCCTTGTGCCGAATGATCGTCGAAATAGAAATAATCGCATATATGTATGTCGTCGTAGCGGCGGAAGCGTACTCCTGCCCAGGCAGACCAACGGCTTCCCATAATGTTTCGGGCCTCTATATAGGTTTCCGGTAAAATAATGGTCAGGCCCTTATCGGTCCGTGTACTGGTGTTGCCAATAAACTGTCCGTTGGCAGAATACATACCCAATCGAACCTGAAAAGTTACATTAGTGCTGTCTGCTCCATTCAGTTTTGGAGTAAAATGAATGGCCGGCAAAATATCCATGTAGTCGTTTTGCTCCATGCGCCCCGCCAACGAACCCTGACCAGACAGATTGAGTGGTTTCCACATTGTACCTTCACCGTTAGGGCATAATCCGACGCCTATGCGACCGGTTGTTCCCAATGAAAAATTGGTGTTGGTAATTACTACCTGCGAAGATCCAGAAATGGAAAGGAGGCATATAATCGAAATTAAGAGTGTGTTTTTCATGGTAACTTTATGTTTAATCGTTTAAACAATCAGCTAAAAAAATATATGATAAAAGAGGAATTTCAATTTTGAAAAATGATTATTCAGTTTATTCAACTACAGTTTCGGTTCTTTCCTTGTATCCTTTAATTCCATAATAGGCCACTACGGCAAAACAAATGAGCGGAACCATTATGGCTTTTCCGATTCCAAAGTGAACAGATGCCAAACCCATAAGGGGAGTGATTAAAGCTCCACCGATAATGGCCATTACCAATACTGACGATGCTAGCTTTGTGTGTTCACCAAGGTCTCTGATTCCCAATGAGAAAATGGTAGGATACATGATTGACATAAAGAAACTGGTTGCTACCAATGCCCAAAGCCCTATTGTTCCTGGAAATATAAGTGCAGTAATAATTAAAATCATATTAATAGCAGCATAAACCCAAAGCAAATTGTGTCCTTTTATTTTTTTCAGAAGAGCAGTTCCGATAAAACGTCCGAGAGTGAATACCACCAGAGAAATGGTCAGGAAATTTGCAGCTGTTTTTTCTGGTGTTCCCGGGATTGTAGCTTGTATATACCGAATAAGGAAACTCCAGATACATACTTGTGCTCCAACATAAAAGAACTGTGCCAATACAGCTTGTCTGAAATGACGTTTTGCAAAAATAAATTTCAAGGTTTGCATCGCAGATGAAGTTCCTTGGGCTTCTTCGTCTTTCACCACAGGAAATTTAGTAACTAAAAATACTAATGCAGCCACCGCTATGATAATTCCAATGATTAAATAAGGCGTTTGTACCGCATGAGTTTCGGCCGTATAGAAAGCTTTAATTGCGTCAGGAGTCATGCTTGCAAGTTGCTCTTTGCTATATTCGACACCCGAAAGAATGAAATTTTGACCAATCAAAATGCCGGTTATGCAACCGATTGGGTTGAATGATTGCGCCAGATTCAATCGGAATGTGGCTGTGTGCGGATCTCCTAAAGCAGAAACGTAAGGGTTGCCGGCTGTTTCCAAAAAAGTAAGACCTGAAGCAATCACAAACAGGGCAAAAAGGAAGAAACTGTAGGATGCTATTTCTGCAGCCGGATAAAACAGAAATGCGCCCATGGCAAACAGAAACAAACCAATAGCTATCCCAGTTTTGTAGTTGAACTTGCGCATGATAAGCGAAGCCGGAATAGCTAACAAAAAGTAACCAAGGTAGAAAGCCGATTGAACTAACCCAGATTCGAAGTCCGTCAACACAAACGATTTTTTGAATTGTTGAATCAAAATATCGTTGATACTGCCGCCCATTCCCCACATGAAGAATAAGCTTACAATTAGAATAAGAGGAAGCATAAAGCTGTTTGTTCTTTGCTCACCGATACTGGCCGAAATTGTGGCAACTTTGGCCTGATTTACTGATTTGAAATTAGTTGTTTGCATAAGATATTAGTATTTAGGATTTTTTTTGTAATAGGTGTTTCTCAGATTGTTTGAATTTGTTTTTGAAAAATAAATGATTCAAGTTTCGATAAGTCATAGGTAGGGCATGCGCCTTTTTGCGAAGCCACGAACGCACCTAACCCGGTAGCGTAAATCATGCTGGTTTCAGGAGTCTCGTTTTCAAATTTCTTAGTCAAAAATGCTGCAAGGAAAGAGTCACCACTTCCACACGTATCCTCCACAGTTACTTCGAATGCAGGAAACGAATAAGCCGCAGTAGGATTGTAATAGCTGGCTCCTTCACCACCTCTAGTCACAATTACTTCATTGATATTGAATTCGTTTTGCAGGAATCTGACGGCAGTTTCTTCTTCGAGCTTTTCTTCGCAAAACCAATTGATAATTAAATTTAATTCGGATTCGTTCAGTTTTAGCAAATGACATTTTTTGAGCAGATATTCAATTACTTCCCGAGAATAAAAAGGCTGCCGCAAATTCACATCAAATACATTGAATTTTGATTTATCAAGGAGTTTATACAAAGTGTTTCGAGATGTTTCATTGCGGGTAACCAAACTTCCAAATACAAAAGCATCAGCATTGCTAACCAGCGTATCATACTCTGTATTATCGATGATATAATCCCAAGCCACCGGAGAGTGGATGCAATAACTCATTTCATTTTCTGGCAAGACAGTGGCTATTACTTTGCCGGTTTCGTAAGTTTTGTCTATCTGGCAGCTTTCCTGAGGGATATCCCAATCTGCGAATAATTGCAGCAGTTTGGTGCCTGCTTCATCGTGTCCCACGCGGCTGATCATCCGGCTGTCAATCCCCAGTTTTCGGAGGTGGTAAGCAACGTTCATGGGGGCACCACCCGGTTTAGTTTGTGTTGGAAAAATGTCCCAAAGCACTTCGCCGTAGCACACTACAATTTTCTTTTTTTGATTGTTTGTTTTCATGTTTTCAGATTTTTTAATTATTCAATTTGATTTTATGCTGTTTAAACGTTTAAACAAGTTTGCAAAAAAATTATTTCTGATAAAAGGAAGAATCTCGGATAATAAGTTCAGTGTTAAGTTCTACTTTTTCCTGTTGTTCTTTATTCTCTATCGAGTTTAAAAGAAGTCTAACTGCTTCATCACCGAGTTCACCCATAGGTTGTTTTATATAAGTCACCGGAGCATAAAACAAGTCAAAGGCATCTGTTTCGTCGAAACCTACGATAGCCAGTTGCTCCGGAATTTTTATGCCGAGACTGTTGATATACTTCAGACCGGAAACAGTAAGCAGGTTGGTAGTAAAGAAAATGGAGTCAACAGGATTTGAATCTGCAAGAAAACCATCAATTGCAGCTTTTACATCTTTATTAATGTTATCAATGCCTACTTTGCCAATCAACGCATTTTCAGCCAACAACTCCTGAGCACCTCGAATACGTTCATTCAAATGAAACAATGAAGTCTCGTAAGCGACTACTCCTATCCGTCTGTGTCCGTTTCCCTGTAAATGGCGTATGGCCTCTTGAGCCGCGTTGAAATTATTTATGGATACGGAATTTGTCGGGATAGTAGGGTAGTAACGGTCAATAAGGACAAAAGGAACATTGATTTTGTTCAGGTATTGAACCTGTTCTTCGGTTTGTTCGGGCAATGCAATGATGAGGCCATCCACCTGACGGTCCAGCAATAGTTTGATTAAACCCCGGGTTTTTTCTGCACTTTCGTCGGAGCTGCCAAAAATAACAGTATACCCGTGTTGTTTGGCTTTATCCTCAATAATGCGTGCAATTTGCGAAGAAAAAGGGTTGGCAATATCAGCTACGATTAATCCAATAGTGAATGTTTTTTTTACTTTCAGGCTTCGGGCAATTTGATTGGGCCTGTAGTTGAGCTCTTCTGCAGCTTGCCGGATTTTGGCTGCTACTTCTTTGCTGATCCTGTCTTTCAACTTATTGTTCAACACATACGACACCAGGGCTGTTGAAACACCAACATGCTCAGCTATGTCTTTTAAGGATACATTCTTTTTCATAAATGTAATTGTGTTTTTTTCGTGTTGAACAGATTTAATGCAACAAATATATGTTTAATCGTTTAAACTTGTACTCTTTTGATTGAATTTTTATGAATTATTATATATGTAAAAAAAGAAAGCTCATTTATGGACTTCCTTCTTCAGTATGATGTTGATTGTTGTTGTCAAAGTGAAGGTCTTTATTACCAGCGTATCAATCAGCGAAATAGCATATGAGTTAGGTTTTAGATATCCTCAATATTTTACTCGAATATTCAAAAAAGAAACCGGGTATACTCCGGATGAATGTCGGAATTTGAATGAATTTACAAATGGAATATAAAAGATGCTCCGATAATCGATTATAACGATGCTCCGAGCGAATATCTATTTGTTTATACTGATTGTTTAATTTTAAGTCCATCGAATTCAGCACCTACAGTTAGGGATCAATCATAAAAGTAATCTTTCAGATCGTATTTCAGGGGAGTGAGGGACATAAAATTCTTTCTGTTCAGACTTACGAAAATTTATGCCTAATAATCAAAAAACACAACTTTTACGATTGATCCCTTTTTTTCTGTCGAAACACCTAAGGTTAGGAGAAAGAAAAAACCCTACAAATCGCTGAATTTGTAGGGTTTAACCGTCTTTTGTAGCTAATTGTCTTAGCTGTCTGGCGGAGAGGGAGGTTTATGAACCTCCCTTATTACTCTATTGTAATTCAGTTATTTACCTGTCTATATACCCATATGGGGTACGAATTAGGAAATATACTAAAAAGAGCGTCTTTTGACTGTCAATGACTTGCGTTTGTCTGCTTAACTTTCAGGTTCAAATATACACAATTAAATTGATATACGCAAGTGCCAAATAATGAATTATTTATAATGAGTGCAAAGTGCAAGTTTCTATATAGATAGAAACACTTGCACCTTGCACTAAAATTAATCTGTATTTAGGCATTAAAACTACACAAATGCTGTGACTTCTATTGATGAAAAATTATTTAGCTTCTAAAATCTCAAAATTTAACTGGAAATATATGAACAAATATAAACGATCAAATTCAATCAAATTTTAGTACTCAACGAAATTATTGAACCCCATTTTTGACTAATTGGTAACAAAACACACCAAAAAGTATCTATCTTTGTATCAAAATTAGGGACAATTATATGAAAAAACTACTTCTTATTGCTGGATATTTTGTATTATCGAACTCACTCTTTGCAGACAATG
Organism: Paludibacter sp.; assembly: GCA_003250325.1. GTDB lineage: Bacteria > Bacteroidota > Bacteroidia > Bacteroidales > Paludibacteraceae > Paludibacter. The sequence goes on along the minus strand of QKGU01000348.1, from coordinate 9,822 downwards.
GCATAGACTCATTATTGAAGGTATTGGATAGAACCGTAGATAATTATCAGGTTTATTCAAATAAGAAAGAAGAGAAAATGAACAAGATGAAAGATTTGTTGAGATATACAACATCGTATGACCAAAAATATGAGATTTGTGGTAAGCTATATGATGAATATAGTTCCTATAAGTCAGATTCGGCACTTGTTTATGCCAGAAAAAAACTACAGATAGCCGAGAAAATGAATAATAAAAGGAATCTGGCAGATGCTCGACTAAACCTGGCTTCAATCATGGGCGTAAGCGGAATGTACAAAGAGTCAATGGACATTATGAGTAAAGTTAATATCAATGAAGCTCCTGACTTAAAATCATATTACTTTCATATTTACCGTACGGTCTATGGCTTCATGGTTGATTATACGGTTTCGAGCCAGGAGAAAAAAAGATACGAAGTGATGGCTGAAAGTTACCGTGATTCCTTACTAGAAACTATTATTCCAAATTCAGGTCCATACATAATGGTAAAATCCGACGAACTTATTTCCCAAAAGAGATACAATGAAGCGTCAACGTTACTATTTAATTATTATCCAACCATTAAGGACAATTTACATGACAAGGCAATAATTGCCTATTGCATCTCGCTAACATACAACAGAAAAAAAAACAAAACTGAGGAAAAATATTGGTTGGCAGTTTCAGCTATCCACGATATCGAATCAGCTACCAAAGACTATATCTCATTACGTCGCCTGGCATTCATATTAAACGAAGAGGGAGATGTAACCAGAGCTTACAAATATATGAAGCGCTCACTGGACGACGCTCTTTTTTGTAATGCAAGACTAAGGACGTTTGAAGTATCTAAAATGATGCCAATCATTGATAAAGCTTACCAACAACAAACGGAATCACGTCAACGGTTGATGTTAATCTCCCTTTCCAGTATTAGTGTACTGTCCTTCCTTCTTATAGTGGCAATATTCTTGGTCTACAGACAAATGAAGAAATTGGCAGTTGCTCGGAAAAACCTGAGTGTGGCCAACGAGCAGTTAATCTCGCTCAATCAAGAATTATCCTCTACTAACAATCAACTTAAACACACAAACGAGACATTACAAGAATCTAATTTAATCAAAGAAGTGTATATTGGCAGGTATATAGATCAGTGTTCCGTATATCTCAACAAGTTAGATGAATATCGACGTCATTTAAATAAAATATCAATTGCTGGTAAAAAAGACGAATTATTAAATGAGATTAAGTCTACAAAAATAATTGACGAAGAACTTAAAGAATTTTATTCAAACTTTGATAGTACATTCATGCAGTTATTTCCTAGTTTCATTGAAGAATTAAGAGAACTAATGATTGATGATGAGGAAATCAAACTAAAATCTGGTGAAATTCTCAATACCGGATTGCGAGTATTTGCTCTTATACGGCTTGGGATTAAAGATAGCGATAAAATATCTTTCTTTTTGCGTTATTCAGCAACAACAATATACAATTGTCGAACAAGATTCAGAAATAAATCCAAAGGACCACGTAACGAGTTTGAAGCAAAAGTGATGCAAATAGGAGTATTTAAATAATTGAGGGAATAGATTTTCGAGAAGGTTTTTATAACTATCATGGTTATAAGAACCTTTTTTTTCAAACAGACTACTTTGTTTTATTTGATAAAATATATATGTCGTTTTTTATCAGGACATTATACTGCACAATTTCATATTCAATCTACTTTAAGAAATTTATGCCATTTTAAGAAGGTAAGATTCACATACATTTGTGCTGTTGAAAATGAAATTATTAATTCAATATGCGGATCATTGAATTATATTTATTTTGTATATATTGATAACCTTAAAAATTAAATGATGGTCAATTTGAAAAAAAGCCTTTTTAGTGTGCTGTTTTTCGTCAGTATGCTATTTGTCTTGCCTAATGTAGTTGCCCAAACTACAACAAAAGCTATCTCCGGTATCGTTGTCGACACCAAAGGAGAACCGCTGATCGGTGTAAGTGTCCTACTTAAAGGAACAAATACCGGCACAATTACAAACGTGGATGGGAAATTCACTCTTCAGCTTGGAGCCGTAACTGCTCCTACTCTTGTAGTTTCTTACATAGGATATGCGAAACAAGAAATTACACCCAACGTCTTTAGCAATTTTAAGATTACATTAGAAGAATCTTCAAAAGACCTTTCTGAAGTAGTAGTTGTTGGATATGGAACACAGAAACGAGCTTCTGTTGTTGGTGCAATAACATCTGTTACACCGGCATTATTACAAGTAGGTACTACGCCTAACATAAGTAATAACCTTGCGGGTCAACTTGCTGGGGTTATTGGTGTCCAGCGTTCAGGCGAACCGGGTTACGACGCATCCGATATCTGGATTCGAGGAATTTCTACTTTTGCTGGATCAACTAGTCCATTGGTATTAGTTGATGGAATAGAACGTTCATTGAATGATTTAGATGCTGCTGAAATCGAATCGTTTTCCATACTAAAAGATGCTGCCGCAAGCGCTGTGTATGGAGTTCGTGGTGCCAATGGCGTTATCCTTGTAAATACAAAGCGAGGATTTGTAGGAAAACCTAAAATTGAAATCAGAACAGAACAATCTGTTCAGCAACCAACCCAACTTCCTTCGTTCATTGGAGCTGCAGAGTATATGACTTTGCTGAATGAGTTAGCAAATAATGCAGGTTACACCAAACCGTTTTCAAATGATCGAATCGTAAAAACGTTCAACAAATATGATCCGGACTTGTATCCAAATATCAATTGGATTGATGCAATAACAAAATCTTATGCGAGCAATACACGGACGAACCTTAATGTTGCAGGAGGTTCGGATATTTTGCGATATTCATTGACAGCATCCTATTATGGTGAAAATGGGATTATAGCACGCGATCCTGCCCAGACTTATAGCTCAGAAAGTCGTATGCACCGTTATAATATACGTTCAAATGTTGATATAAACCTATCCAAAACAACTTTGCTCCGGGTGAATATTGGCGGTTATTTACAAGAACTCCAAAAAGGACTCAATAGTACTGATGATTTATTCTCTGCAGCTTTTGAAACACCACCTTATGTACATCCCACAGTTTATTCAGATGGTACATTCCCTATTGTAGCTCAAAGAACTAATCCATGGGCTTATAGTACCCAAACCGGATATTACAGGAAAGGGGAAAGCAAAATTGAATCATTATTCTCGCTCGAACAAGATTTAAAAATGATTACTCCCGGGCTAAAAGCAAAATTTACATTCTCATTTGATTCATATTCTGCTAATTACGTAAATCGTGGCAAATCACCAAATTATTATAATGTAGCAACGGGTCGTGACGTGGAAGGAAATTTAATTCATTCCATTTATTCATACGGACAAGAATACTTAGGGCTGTCAACAAATGCCGATTGGGGTAACCGTGGTACCTATTTAGAGGGAAACCTATATTATAACCGCACTTTTGGGAAGCACGATATTGATGCCATGTTACTGTATAATCAGAACAGTTATGACAATGGTGGTATACAACCATACAGACATCAGGGTGTTGCAGGAAGACTATCATACACCTATGATACCCGTTATGTAGGTGAATTTAATTTCGGATATAATGGCTCGGAAAATTTTGCTAAAGGGCAACGGTTCGGCCTTTTCCCCTCAGTTGCCTTGGGCTGGCTGTTGAGCGAAGAGAAATTCATGCAACCTTACAAAAAAATATTCAACAAGATTAAATTTCGTGGATCATATGGTTTTGTTGGAAATGATAACATTGGTTCAAACCGCCGTTTCGCATATTTGACAACTCTAAACACGAACGTTGTTGGATATACATGGGGCACAGGAAATGGTTCATATTACAGCGGCATTCAAGAAGGTGAAATTGGAGTTAATAATCTTACTTGGGAAAAAGTAGCAAAAGCGAATGTGGGTATTGAATTAGGAATTTTAGGAATGGTTGATCTTCAGGTAGATGCATTTAATGAAGACCGTAAAGATATTTTTATTCAACGTACTACAGTTCCAACTCAAGCTGGATTCCTTTCTACTCCGTATGCAAATTATGGAAAAATGAACAATAAAGGCTTTGAGGTAGCATTGTCAATGAATAAACAAATCACCAAAACTCTTTTCATGAATTGGAGAGCAAACTTTACCTATGCTAAAAACACAGTATTGGAAAAAGATGAAGCGGCTGCAGTTCTTGGAACTTATCGTTCGGCTACTGGATTACCAAATAACACTTTATGGGGCTACACAGCAGATCGGCTTTATACATCGGCTGATTTTGATGGAAGTGGTAATTTGGTAAGTGGACAAGCTATACCTCAGATTGGTGGAACTCCTGTTCGTCCAGGTGATATTAAATATATCGACAAAAACAAAGATGGTATTATTAATTCATTGGATGAAGGTTATATCGGAGGAACATTGGATCCGCAGATTGTATATGGATTTGGCAATACAACTAAATACAAGCAATTTGATTTGAGTTTCTTCTTCCAGGGAGTTGCCAATACATATCAGATAATTGGCCAAGGTTCTGGCTCATCATTTTTTATACCCGGAAGTGGCCAAGGTGTACTAGGAAATATTTATTCAAATTACAATGATCGATGGACAGAAGAAAACCCAAGTCAGAATGTGTTTTGGCCAAGATTGGATTATGGAACCAACTATAATAACTCAGCACCTTCAACTTGGTGGAAAAAAGACAGGAGTTTTCTTCGACTAAAAACACTTGAATTAGGATACTCTTTAAAGAAGAGTTTGATTGAAAAAGCTAAATTGTCTGGAGTAAGAATTTATCTCAGTGGAAATAATTTATTCTATTTGTCTTCTTTTAATCTTTGGGACCCCGAACTGGCAACTTCTACCGGTTTAAAATATCCCTCAATGAAATCTGTTCTTTTTGGTATTCAAGTAAGCTTGTAAAATTAATAATATATAATAATGAAAAAGTCAAATATAAGAATTGCATTTTTGCTTTTCACTTTAATGCTGTTATCATCTTGTGCTGATTTTCTTGACAAAGAAGCAGATACGGAAATTACGCTGGAGAGTGTTTTTCAAAACAAAACGAAAACTCAGCAATGGTTGGCTGGGTGTTACTCAATGATACCAGATCCGTATTGGGGGTATATGCGCGATTTAGGTTGGGAAATATTAGGTGATGATATGTCTCCATCTGAAAGATGGCGTAATTATGGTTGGCAGGTCATTCCCTTTGCCCTAGGTGAATGGACAATTGATTCAGACTGGAGTCCAAGTTATTGGTCAGTATTACCACAAAAAATACGTGAATGCAATATATTTATGCAACACGTACAGGCCTTGCCTGATCAAAAACTTTCGCAGGAAGAGGTTGCCCTAATGGTTGGGGAAGCACGTTTCCTAAGAGCTTACTATTACTCGTTATTATTGAATACTTACGGTCCGATTCCATTTAAACCCGATTATATTACACCTGTAAATTATAATCTTTCTGATTTAATGGTCGGTCAAACCCCATATGATGATATTGTAAATTGGATTGACACTGAATTAACTGAGGTTGCTAAAATCCTTCCGGCAACATACAGTGATGGAGGTAAATATGGACGGGCTACATCTATCATGTGTGAGGCAGTACGTGCAAGAATGTTGCTTTTTGCAGCTAGTCCACTTGTAAATGGAAATCCTGATTATGTGGCGCATACCAATAAAGAAGGAAAAGAACTTTTTAATACAACATATGATGCTTCAAAATGGACAAAAGCAGCGACTGCATCTAAAAAACTGATTGATGATGCAGAGGCTGCTGGGCATGCATTATACACTGAGCTGAACGACGATGGTAGTATTGATCCGTTCTTATCTTGTGAAAATTTATTTTTAAAAGAATATAGTAAAGGAAATACCGAAATTCTATTTGCACGTCCAAGTTGTGATTACTCGACATACGACAAGCATTCTGCACCTTATGGTAGTTCTGGAAATGGTGGATACGGTGTTACCCAATCATTGGTTGATGCATTTTTCATGGCAAATGGTTTACCTAAGGATGACCCAAATTCTGGTTACTCTGAAACCGGATTTTCCACGTCTGATGGTTATTTTACAACTGGTAAAACAAAATGGAAAGAGTGTAAGAATGTAGGTCAGGTTACATTAGCTGGTACTTACAAAATGTATTGCAACCGTGAACCTCGTTTTTATTTAGCTGTTAATTTTAATGGTCAGTGGTATAATAAAGACTCAAGAGCCTTAAACTTTTATTATAATGGTAAAGATAATCCCGGTACACATGATGCTCCTCAAAATGGATATTTATCGAGAAAAAGGACTGATCCATCAAGAGATCCAATCAATAATGTCTTTGCATGGCGTCCGGGTATTTTGTATCGGTTAGGTGAAGTGTACCTAAACTATATCGAGGCGTTGAATGAAATAGATCCTGGAAATCCTGACATATTATTATACCTGAACAAAATCCGTGACCGTGCTGGTGTTAGAGAATATAGCACTGGGGTAACAAGTACTACGGTGATTCATGCTGATCTTGGCGACCAAACAGCAATGCGTGAATTAATACGCGCAGAACGCAGGGTGGAGCTTTGTACAGAAGGTATCAGGTATGACGACTTGAGGCGATGGAAACAAGCTGAGAGTGTATTGAATCAGAATTTTTATGGTATGAATTTCTATGGTACAAACCAAACAAATTTCTTTACTAGAACACAATATCAGACTCGTGTTTATAAGAAAGCATTCTATTGGTTCCCGGTACATTTATCAGAAATAGAAAAAAATCCAAATTTAGTTCAAGCTCCCTTTTGGGAATAATAATTTATATCTAATAAAATGAAAACGATAAAAAAAATAATCCTTTTATTGCTCTTGACAATTTGTGTAAGTGCATGTGAAGATACCGGAATTGTTTCAAACTGGCTTCAGAATCCGGTTTTTGAGAAGCCAATGACTGTAGTTGCATCTACAGATAGTATAATTTTAAAAGAAGGACATGAAAAAGATACTGCTGTTATATTTACTTGGAACAAAGGTAATGACCGAGGTGCAGGCACTAAGTTGACATACCTTTTCAGAATGGATATTGCAGGAAAAAGCTTTGAAACAGCCACCAATGTAGAAGAAATTGAACCTGGTATTTTCTCGAAGTCTATAACTGTAGGAGAATTAAACACTCTTTTATTGGAACATTGGGGTATACCTGGAGGTTCAACAGTGAAAATTGATGCTGAAATTATTGCTCGTGTTGATAGTAGCAAACAATATCAAAAACCGGAGTTGGCATCGGTTTCGTTCTATGCAAAAGGATTTTCACTTGGTCCATTGCCACTATATTTAGTTGGAAGTGCCATTTCTGGAGGTTGGGATTACAGCAAGGGAGTTAAACTAACAGAAATTATTGAACGAAAACAATATTCTTATACAGGAAACTTTAGCGTTGGAACCTTTAAAGTCATCGAAAGCATCAGCAACGAATTTCCATCACTTAACCCACTAAGTGATAGTCTGCTCTATTACAGAACATCTGCTGAAAACAAAGATAGCTTATTTTCAATATCTAAAAGTGGACGCTATACTTTCTACATGGATCGTTCAACATTAAAATATGCACTGGCATATACTCCTTATGAAAAAATTTATATGGTTGGTGCAGCTACAACAGCAGGCTGGGACATAAACGCTCCTGTTCAATTAAATTGGGACGTAAAAAATCCTGAGGTATTCACATTTACAGGTAGTTTATTAGCAGGAGAAATGAAATTTCCACTTTCTACAGGTAATTGGGGGTGTGATTTTTTGATGCCGATAGCTAATGGTACAATTATTAATGGCGATGCTACTGATATTACTACAATGCAATTTGTAGCTGGTGGAAACCCGGACAAAAAGTGGATAATTAAATCTGCTGGAACGTATAAAATAACTGTAAATCCAGCAAAATTAACAGTTGTATTTAAAAAGCTATAATGAAGAAGAAAGTTTTGTTTTTGATTTATAGTCCATTCTTCTTTCTGGCTGCCGGTTGCAGCCAAAAAGAAGAATGGAAACCAAATATCACTGAGAACGAGGTGGTTGATACACCTTGGGTAACACCTGCTAATCCGTATAAAGCACCTTTATATTGGAGTCCATACGAATATAACATTGAAGATGAACAGAACACTCATATAGGCTACATCCCTGAAAATGTGTGGTCTGACAATATTAATTGGGTAGAAAAAAACTTATTACCATATGGATATGACATGGTTTGTATTGATGGTTGGGGAAATATGGTATATGATCCTACAACAGGTTATCGCAAATCACATTCAAGTAACTGGACACATGATTATGCTTGGTGGTCAAAAGAGCTAAAATCAAGAGGGATGAGATTAGGTATCTACGATAACCCATTGTGGGTAAATCCTGCTGCAGCCAATGCGGGTGTAAAAGTATGGGGAACGCAGTTTAACCTGTCTGACCTTATTGATTGGGATGAATCTACCTCTGGATTTCGTTGGCTGCAAGTGGATAAACCGGGAGCAAGAGAATATGTCGATGGTTTCTTTAAGTATTACTCACAAATGGGTGTTAACTATCTAAGAATCGACTTTTTATCTTGGTATGAAACGGGTTACGATCAATGGATGGGTACTGTTGGGGCAGCCCATGGAAAAGAGAATTATGAAAAAGCATTAAGATGGATGCGTGAGTCTGCTGACAAATATAAAGTCTTTATTTCGTTGGTAATGCCAAACTTATACAACGATGCTGAGGTTGAAAATAAATATGGACACATGATTCGTGTTAACGAAGATACTGGTGATGGTGGTTGGTGGAAATTCAGTGATAATGCACGTGGACAACACAGACAACATTGGTCTCAATATGCTACTGCATTCGATGGTTATATTTATTGGTCAAGACTCTCTGGTCGAAAGAAAATGATTTTGGATGGCGATTTTATCCGAATTAATACTTTTGCAAATAATGATGAAAAAAAATCTGTAATTTCATTACATCTAGTAGCAGGAGGTCCTGTAACTATTTCTGACCAATTCAATACGATTGGTAATGACCTCTGGCTATATCAGAATGAAGAAATGCTTGCATTAAATAAAGATGGTTTTGTTGGGAAACCACTTTCGAATGATCCTACCAACCCACAGAGTCAAATTTGGAAAGGACAAATGACAAATGGCGATTGGATTATTGCTTTGTTTAATCGTGAGAATTATTCGATCAATCGGTCAATAGATTTTAGCACATTAGGTATTAGCTCTGCTTCAGTCCGAGACCTTTGGTCTCATAAGGATTTAGGATCTATGGCATCTTATTCTATTTCACTAAGTGCTCATGCTTGTATTGTTTTAAAGTTAGTGAAAAATAACTGATGTTGATACAACAGTTTTGATATAAACCCTGAAAGTTCTTGCTTTCAGGGTTTATTGTTTTAGAGAAACCCCCGAATTAACCCATTTATAAATTGTTTTATTGTTGTCCGATAAAAGTTTGCCGATAAGATAAAGGAGCCAATTTTCTCAAATCAGCTCCAAAGTTGTATATTTGAAGTTACCACACCTAAAATATATAACATGAGCAAAGATAAACATTTTATCGGACAGCCGATATTCGGACAATTATTAAATTTTGTTGATAAAGGAGATATACGACGAATAGCTAAGTCCCAACAAGCTGATAGATATATAAAGAAGCTTGATGGTCTGACACATTTCATTACAATGCTCTATGCAGTTATTGGAGGCTTTGATTCGTTACGTGAAGTAGTTATCAATTTACTTTCTAATGCAACCAA
>QKGU01000008.1 GCA_003250325.1 Paludibacter sp. | reverse complement strand
AACGAATCAGTAAAATTATATGAGAAATAACTGTAGGTAGATTCGAAAATTTGCATAAAGATCGTATCACCCGATGATAGTTCAGCATTAAAAAGTTGACTGGAAAAAACTGTATTTGATGGTGGCAAAGGCTCATAACAAGTAACTATGGGCGGATTACAAGCTGTTGTAAAAAAAGAAAGTGAAAGAATCATTCCACCAAGTTTGTATTTGGTTTTTATTGCTTTCGCATTCTCAGTTTTGCTTATCCACAACCAGAGTGAAACCGATAAGAATGCAATTCCTAAAACAATAAATAAAACCGGAGAAAACAAATCTTTCAGCTTCATAGTATCTGTTTTTAATTATTCGTATTCAAATTTTCCAAACTCACTTTCTATCAATAATTCTTTTTTGTCAGATGTTTCGCAATAACCAATGATTTGAGCATCGATATTAAACGATTTTGAGATTTCAATCACTTTTTCGGCAAATTCAGCAGGCAGGTACACTTCCAACCTATGTCCCATATTGAAAACTTTGTACATTTCCTTCCAATCGGTACAGGATTCTTTTTGTATTAAGTGAAACAATGGCGGAACAGGGAACATATTGTTTTTTACTACTTTCAGCTTGTCAATAAAATGCAGAATCTTTGTTTGAGCACCTCCCGAGCAATGTACCATTCCGTGAATATTCGAATGAAGCTCCTGCAAAAGTTTTTTTACCACAGGAGCATAAGTGCGTGTTGGTGACAAAACCAATTTTCCGGCATCAATACCTAATCCCGCCACTTCGTCGGTCAATTTGCATGAACCAGAATAAGCCAATTCTTTGGGTATATCCGCATTATAACTTTCAGGATATTTCGCAGCCAGATAGTTCGCAAAAACATCATGACGAGCAGAAGTCAGACCATTGCTACCCATTCCACCATTATATTCCTTTTCGTAAGTTGCCTGTCCTGTTGACGATAGTCCTACAATTACATCGCCGCCCACTATGTTTGCATTGTCGATTACATCTGTACGTTTCATTCGACAGGTTACGGTACTGTCTACAATAATGGTTCGAACCAAATCGCCAACATCAGCAGTTTCGCCACCTGTAGGGTAAATATTTACTCCCATTCCGGCCAATTCTTCAACCAACTCGTTTGTCCCATTGATAATGGCGGAAATTATTCACCCGGAATACAATTCTTATTTCTACCAATAGTAGATGAAAGAAGGATATTATCCGTTGCACCAACGCACAACAAATCGTCAATATTCATGATTAAAGCATCCTGAGCGATTCCTTTCCACACTGAGATATCGCCGGTTTCTTTCCAATACACATAAGCCAGTGAAGATTTTGTTCCGGCACCATCGGCATGCATGATATTGCAATAATCGGGATCATTACCCAAAAAATCGGGAATTATCTTGCAAAATGCTCGTGGAAATAATCCTTTGTCAATGTTTTTAATCGCGTTATGTACATCTTCTTTCGAAGCAGAAACGCCCCGCAGGTTGTATCGTTGATCACTCATTTTTATATTGATTGAATAGTTACTTGATTTGTTGATTCGTTAATTAGCTGATTAGACGTTGCATTTAAAATCATCATTTTGGCACATTATCACATCAGCTCATTAGCATATTATCTTTTTGATTTTACAATCATTTCTTTTAATTTATTGTTGAATTCAGTCTCGTTCAAAAGTTGCTCCAACGTTATGTGCATACGATAACACCAAAAATTTCGCGGGTTACTCGGCACATTAATTCGTTCGGCAAAAGGATCATTCAAAGATAACTCAGAATTTAATGCCATCCAATCCTGCCACGGAAAAATAACCATCATGGCATCCGATTGCAAATGTTGTTCTATAATTCGCTCAGCAATTTGCGGTTCACATTTTTCAGGTGCTATACCTTCCAACCCTAATGCCTGATTATAAAAACGCTGCGTCAAATCTTTATCTTCTTCCCACCATGCACGAATGGGATTCATATCGTGTGTAGAAGTTGTACAAACCGAACGATATGGCGCATCAGCCGGCATCGCAAATTCCATATCAGGTTTCTTTGGCATCCTCTGAATCTCGAGACTCAGAATTTCGAGTTGATTCATTACATCTGGAACCGAATCGGGCACCATTCCCAAGTCTTCGCCACAAACCAGCATATTGGTTGCAGAAATCAAAACAGGCAATTTTTTTAGAGCTTGCTGTTTCCAAAATTCATTGTGTCGACGATAAAAATAATCCACATAAATCCGATCCAGTAACTCTTGTTTATCATGAGGCAAATCATGAAAAGTTGCCGAACTATGCATTGCTATTCGCGGATGAAACTTGTCGTGAATATGAGCATCTCTTACAAACAACACCTCTGAAAGAAGCATGTACAATCCTTCTCGTATCAGAAT
>QKGU01000101.1 GCA_003250325.1 Paludibacter sp. | reverse complement strand
TCACAATGCGTTTCTGTTAAACCGATTTATTGAGACTTTCGGTATAAAACCTAAAACCCTAAAAAGTCACCACCATGTCAAAGAACTACTGTATTTCGGCACGAAAGCCGCTTAATTATTATATTTTTCTAACGGACTATTGAAGAAATTAGATTAGAAATTTATTTTTGAATTCTTATTTTAATATCGTAGCCCATAGGTGTGGCCGGATCCCAAAAGGTTTCGAAGTTGATTTTCGATGGAACGATGATTTTAGCTTCTGAATCATTCCGTTTCATATACGATGCTGCCTCTTGAAAAGCTGTGCTAATCTCAGTATCATTCCCATAAACAAATGTAGTAGGTAACTGAGAATCTATCGTCGTCCAATTATTTACAGTATCAGCCTCAAGAGGTGGAGCCAATGTATATTGCTTGAAACGAATAACAACTACATCATTGGTTTCTACTTCGGCACCAACTCCGGGATTAATCAAGTGAAAATATAATCCATCGTCTTCATTATAATAGTAATCATTTTCGTTCCAGATAGTTGAATCAGCAGGTAACTCTGTGATTACGTTTATCTTATTGCGTTTTATAAATTCCTGAATCAGAATTTTCTCATTTTTTAGCTCAGTAGCATAAGTTATATCATTACAAGAACTTAAAGTTATTGCAAGGGCAAAAAACAAAAACAGGAAAGGAAATATCTTTTTCATTCAGACAGTATATTTTTGTACAAATATCCGATTAAAAAACGGGATTTAAAAGTTAAATAAATCAAACTAAGTCATAATATATACGAAGATAGATTGCTATTTTAACTCTACTTCGCAAACCAAGGAAGTGTAAGGCGGAATCTGCTCATCCAAACCGTTCATCCCATATCCAAGATACCAGGGAATAATCAGAGTTGCCTTTTCGCCTTTTTTAAGTAATTTTACACCTTCCTCAATTCCAGATATAACATCTTTTTTGCCGATCACAATTTTCTTTGATTCAGCCAACACCACTTTACCGGAAGGAAGCTTTAAAACATAGCTTATTTCGCATTGCTCATTGTTCTTCGGTCGATCAGCATTGGTTTTGTTCGTAATCTTATACCAGAACCCCAACTCGCTTTTGATAAAAGATTTGTCTTTTTTATTGACAATAATCTTTAATAAGCTATCTTCTCTCAGAGCTAACTTTTTATTAATTTCCAGCAGAGTTTGTGCGTCTTCATTATTATCAACAATTTTATTAGCCGGCAATTGTGGTTGTGTCTTTTTACAAGAACACAAAACAATCGACAACAAAAGTCCAAATAATATGAATTGTCGGCTTAATTTCATAAGTTGTCTTTAATGAATTAACTCAATCAAAAGTTCTTTTCCGCGTCTGCAAAAAGCGGATGTTTGGTATCTTTGTCAGATATAACAGCTTTATCAGCAGGTATTTTCCAATCAACACCAAGAGCAGGATCATTGTAGATAATACCACGTTCCAGCGTAGGACTATAAAAATCATCACATTTATAACTGAATACAGCCGTTTCGCTCAAAACAGAAAAGCCGTGAGCAAATCCCTGAGGAACAAGAAACTGCAAATGATTTTCTGCTGTAAGTTCCACACCATACCATTGTCCGTAAGTAGCTGAATCAGCCCGTAAATCAACAGCAACATCCCAAACCGCACCCTGAACTACCGATACTAATTTCGACTGACTTTGTGGATTTAGTTGATAATGAAGTCCGCGAATAACACCGTATGATGATTTCGATTGATTATCCTGACAAAACGCGAGATTAATTCCTGCTTCACGATAATTCTTTTCGTTATACGTCTCACAGAAAAAGCCCCGTGCATCTTCGAATACACGAGGTTTTATGATTATCAAATCCTGAATGGGGGTTTTTATAATTTCCATTAGATAGAATGGTCTTTTTTATATATTTTCATTAGATATTTTGATCAGATATTGACCATAATGATTTTTCTTCAATGGTTCAGCTAGTTGTAGTAATTTCTCGCGGGTTATATAGCCATAACGATAAGCAATTTCTTCCAAACAAGCCACTTTTAATCCCTGACGATTTTCGATTGTTGCAATAAAGTTGGATGCTTCCAGAAGACTATCGTGCGTTCCTGTATCGAGCCAGGCCATACCACGACCCATGATTTTCATACTAAGACGACCTTCTTCGAGATACAATCTGTTCAAATCGGTAATTTCAAGCTCTCCACGTTTCGAAGGCCTCAAGCCCAACGATTTTTTCACCACATCATTGCTATAGAAGTATAATCCGGTAACCGCATAATTCGATTTTGGCTTTTCAGGTTTTTCCTCCAAACTCAACACTTTCCCTTCTTTGTCAAATTCTGCAACACCATAACGTTCCGGGTCATTTACATAATATCCGAAAACAACAGCTCCATCTTTCAACTCTGCAGCTTCACGCAATGTTCTGGAAAAATCGAAACCATAAAATATATTGTCGCCCAGAATCATACAAACATTATCATCACCAATGAATTTTTCACCTATAATAAAAGCTTGTGCCAAACCATCTGGCGAAGGTTGAATCGCATATTCGAGTTTTATTCCAAAATCTTTGCCATCTCCCAGCAAATTTTCATAAAGGTGAATATCATGAGGAGTAGAAATGATAAGTATTTCACGTATACCCGCCAACATTAAAACTGATAACGGATAGTAAATCATTGGTTTATCGTAAACCGGAATAATTTGCTTTGAAATACTTTTAGTAATAGGATAAAGTCTTGTTCCGGAACCTCCGGCCAAAATTATGCCTTTCATTTTTTATTAGTTTTAAAGTTTATCGAATTGTTTCGCTTGCTAATTTTTCAAAGTCCAAAAATAACTAAAATCTGCCAACAGAAGGGCCTTTTGACTGAATTTATTCATCAAAAGTCAGTTCTCCGGCTTTATATTGCTGGAAAAACTTATTCAGCAAAACCATGAATTTACTGATTTCTGATTGAGCCTGAAGCGTTTCGGGAGTTATTTCTGCTTTTTTCATTCTCAACAACATGATAGCATATTGAAAATTAAAACAGATTTCGATATCATTGACGTCCTGAGTATTTTGTTGTGTACGCAATTGATTTATAAGAGGAAGAACAAAATAGAATTTGGCATTATAGCTGGCATCTTTCCCTGAACTTAGCATCAACGAATGAAATTCATTCAGTTCCGACAAAACATTCTTATTGAGTTGCAAATGACCTTCCTGCTGAACACCTTCCAACCTCATCATTTCGATAAGGCTTTCGTACCACTCATATAACGATTTTTTTTCAGTATCCGATACCGGATATGGAGCAATAATACTCTGCTGTATCGCATCCAGATTTAACCCATAGGCTCTGATTAAATCTTCTATCTGCCACATATAAAGTAAGTACTCGCAGATATTCTCTTTCTTAAGTTTGTGGGCAATAAACACTTCTTATCAGGTTATTGGTTAATATTCTTATTGAGTAAAGATGAGACTCAGTTCAAAAATCCCATTCGTCATCTTCATCAATAAAAGTTGGCTCAGTAAATTCTTCTATTTCCCGTCGGTCTTTCTTTGTTGGTCGGCCCGTCCCTCTGTCGCGCCCCGTTTGTCCGGCAAGTTTTGCTAATTCAATCAATTCAAGTTGATCCGGAGTGGTTACATTCAACATAAAGTCAGGAACCAACTTGGCATTCATCCTGTTTTCACTCAGAGCCAACACCTTAAATGAGTATAAAACAGGGTTTTTCTTTATCGAAATTACATCGCCTACTTTGATGTTTCGGGATGGTTTTACCTGAACATTCTGAATAATCACTTTGCCTTTTTTGCAAGCTTCGGCAGCCAGCGTCCGCGTTTTAAACAAACGCACCGCCCACAACCATTTATCTATTCGAACTTCAGTTTTCATAAAATTAATCTGAAAATGTATGAATTTGACAATTTAACAACAAAATCTTTATCACTAAATCACCATATCTTTACACCAATTTATCATCACATTATCACATCACCACATCATTAATTATTTCCCGTTAAACTGCGTCATGGTCAGTTGTAATCCGGCAAGGCAAAAGCTATTAATGATTTCGAGACAACGTTCAGCACGTTCTGGTAAAGCCGCCATTTCTTCATCGCTCCATTTTCCCAATACATATTCAATTTGTCTGCCACGCGAGAAATTACTTCCAATCCCAAAGCGAAGGCGAGCATAATCACTATGTCCAAGAATTTCCTGAATATTTTTTAATCCGTTGTGCCCTGCATCCGAACCTTTTGGTTTCAGACGTAAAGTGCCAAATGGAAGTGCCAGGTCATCAACAATGACCAACACATTTTGAACCGGAACGTTTTCTTTCTGCATCCAATAACGCAATGCATTCCCGCTCAAATTCATAAAGGTTGATGGTTTCAACAGTATAAGCGTGCGTCCTTTCAGCTTCACCTCGCAAGTGGAACCGTAGCGGTTTTCGGTAAAAAAAACATTGGACGCTTTAGCAAAAGCGTCCAACATTGTAAATCCTATGTTGTGGCGGGTATTTTGGTATTCGCTACCTATATTTCCCAAACCTACAATTAAGTATTTCATAATTCAGTTTGAAAGTTGTAAAGTTTATAAAGTTCGTAAAGTTTCGAGAAATCACTCTTTTCCCACTTTAAAACTTTTTACTTTTGAACTAAGATATTATTTATTTGCGTTTGCAGCAGCTCCACGAGCAGCTCTTGTCAATTTAACCTGTGCAACAACCGCATTCTTAGCATTAAGAATTTCAAGCTTTGGAACAGATACTTTTGCAACCTGAATAGATTTTCCTAAACCTAAAGAAGTTACATCAATTACGATATTTTCAGGAATTTCAGCGTAGAAACCTTTTACTTTCAACTTACGCATTTCCAAAGCAAGTTTACCCCCGGCTTTCACACCTTCAGCAAGACCTTCCAATTTAACCGGAATTTCAACTGTTACAGCTTTATCATCAAATACTTCCAAAAAGTCAATATGTAATACTTTATCTGTTACTGGGTGAAATTGTAAAGCTTTCATGATAGATTTTGTCTTTTTTCCATCAATATCAAGATTTACAATAAATACTTCAGGACTATAAACCAATTTGCGGATATCGCTAACTGTTGTTGTGAAGTGTACGTTTTCTTTACCTCCGTACAATACACATGGTACGTTTTCTGAAACTCTTTCTGCTTTAGAAGCTTTTTTTCCCTTTTAATTCAAATGTTTTCATCTTTTGTTTTTATTGTGTTACTCAAAATTTAAGCGTTTTGTTTTTAAGTGATTAGTCGCTTAATTTCCCATCACACTTTCTTTTGCAAAAAAGTGGGGCAAAGATAGTCATAATTCCGCAAACATGCAATATGTTCGAACACTTATTCTTATGTAGTTATTTACAGTTACTTTACGAACTCCTTAATGAAAAAATCAGTATTTTTGCAGAGCAATTTAACAGAGATTAGAAATGAATAAGACCATTGATAAAATGACTCCATTTATTGTAATGGATGTACTGGAACGGGCAAACGAATTACAAAGGAGTGGAATTGATGTTATCCACATGGAAGTAGGTGAACCCGACTTCGACATGCCCGAATGCATTATTAAAGCTTCCATTGAAGCATTAAATAATGGAGAAACCCATTACACACATTCTCTCGGAGATCCTGAATTGCGTCAGGCAATTAGCGAATTTTATAAAAAAGAATACGATGTAACAGTTGATCCTGATTGTATTTTAGTCACATCCGGCTCATCGCCGGCCATTCTAATGACTCTTATGCTGCTTTGCGAACCAGAAAATGAAGTTATCATGTCGAATCCGGGTTATCCCTGCTACAAAAATTTTGCGTTGGCTTGTCAGGCGAAACCTGTTTTTGTTCCACTACAGGCTGAATGTGATTTTCAATACAATGTTGATGATATAAAGAAAAAAATAACGGATAAAACCAGAGCTATTTTTGTAAATTCACCAATGAATCCGACAGGAACACTGATTAACGATGCCGTTTTTAAAGACCTTGCAGCACTAGACGTTCCGGTTATTTCGGACGAAATTTATCACGGATTGGTTTACAATGGAAAAGCGAGATCGATACTTGAATTCACTGACAAAGCATTTGTTGTGAGCGG
>QKGU01000109.1 GCA_003250325.1 Paludibacter sp. | reverse complement strand
TGAATCAGCTCGTTCTTCAAAATTATCGTTGATAAATCAGGTTACAAAAGCATATTTCAGCACTCTCCTCACTCAGGATCAATACGCTGTATTCAAACGAAGTTATGAAAACTCAACTGAAAATGCTAGAATTATCCAAAACAAATTCAAGCAAGGTTCTGTATCTGAGTTTGAATGGATTCGTGCTGATGCCCAAGTAAAAAGCGCAAGTTCAAATCTTGTTACTGCCGAAAGCGCAGTGAATATGAGTAAGCTAAACCTAAAAATGCTTATGGGCTTAGACATGTCTACAGAACTTAAAATTGAAGGAAATCTAAATGACTTTGAGAAAAGTATGTATGGTGATGTCTTAAACATAGACACAGCAAGCTTACAAACCAATACAGATTTGAAACAATTTGATCTTAAAGCCAAGCAATTAGACCATGCATTGAAAATTCAAAAAGCGGGTTGGTGGCCTACTTTAGCAGCAAGTTTTAATTATCAATACATGTCAATGGCAAATGACGATGTTGATTTGGTGTGGTTTCCAACATCAACTGCTGCCTTGCAACTTTCAATTCCTATTTTTCAGGGTGGTTCCAGATTATATAAGCAACGTCAAATTAAAATACAGAAAGATCAACTAAAAGATCAAAGAGATAATTTGAGAAGAGGACTTGAAATGCAAGCTATAACGTGTTTAGATAATATCAAAAAAGCAATGGAAAAAATCGAGTCAAACAAAGAAGGATTGCGTCAGGCTGAAAAAGCGGTATCCATCTCAAAAAAAATGTATGACGTTGGTTCAAGTACATTCCTCGATATGTCGAATGCAGAACTATCTTATCTTCAAGCCGGCTTAATGTACAATCAATCAATCTTTGATTATTTATCTGCGAAATCCGACTTAGAAAAACTTTTAGGTAAAGACAACAAATAAATAGTTACAAGTAAAAAGTTACAAGTTACAAGTCTGTTTTTCTGAATGTTGAATTCGTAAAACACATTAATAAATATTATTTCGTACATAACTTTAGTGTAAGTAAATATAAAAAACAAGAAATATATGAATAAGATTAAATTAACAGGTATAGTCTTGCTTGCGATCATAGTGGGATTTACATCGTGCAGTAAAAAAGAGACAAAAGATGCAGCTGTTGTAAATGAGCTTCCAACCGTTAGAGTTCAACAAGTGCTGGAACGCGACGTTGATCAGCTTGAGGAATTTACAGCGAGCGTACAACCGGAAATTAAAAACAGTATTGCTCCTGCAACTCCCGGCCGAATCCGCCAAATCATGGTTGAAATCGGAAACAGAGTTGAAAAAGGACAAAAGTTAGTACAGATGGATGTTGCCAACCTTTCGAACTCCGAAACTCAAATTGACAACCTGAAAAAGAATTACAAACGCGTACAGGAGCTTTTCAATGTTGGTGGTGCTTCGCAACAGGAACTCGACAACGTAAAACTTCAGTTGGATGTTGCACAAACAAATCTTAAAAACCTGAACGAAAACACATTCCTTATCAGCCCGATCAGTGGAATTGTTACTGCACGGAATTATGATAACGGCGACATGTACTCAGGACAAATGCCGGTATTGACCATTATGAGCATCAATCCTGTAAAATTAATGGTAAATGTTTCCGAGTCAAATTATTCGCAGGTAAAACAGGGAATGAATGTAGATGTAAAATTCGACATTTTCCCGGGAGAAACATTCAAGGGTAAAGTAAGTCTTATTTACCCAACAATCGATGAACGCTCGCG
Organism: Paludibacter sp.; assembly: GCA_003250325.1. Taxonomy (GTDB): domain Bacteria; phylum Bacteroidota; class Bacteroidia; order Bacteroidales; family Paludibacteraceae; genus Paludibacter. The sequence goes on along the minus strand of QKGU01000109.1, from coordinate 3,619 downwards.
CACATTCGGAGTTGAAGTAAAATTGAGCAACAACAATAGCAAAATTCGTCCGGGGATGTTTGCACGTGTAACCATGGGATTTGGAATTGCTAAACATGTGGTGGTGCCTGATCAGTCAATCGTAAAACAATCCGGTTCAGGCTCAAGATTCGTATTCGTTTACAACAATGGTAAAGTGGAATATCGTCCTGTTGAATTAGGACGTCGCTTCGACAACGAGTATGAATTGATTTCAGGTGTAAACAGCGGTGAAGAAGTAGTGGTATCCGGACAGGCCAAACTGACTGACGGTGCGGAAGTAAAACTTGCGAAATAATTATCCTATCTATTTAATTACAAATAATATATCATTATGAGTATATATGAAAGTTCGGTAAAAAAGCCGATTATGACCTCGCTGATTTTTATCGGCATAGTCATTCTTGGTCTTTTTTCATACAATAAATTGCCCATTGATCTCTTGCCCGAAATCGAGACCAATACCATCATGGTATTGACTACCTACGATGGAGCAAGTGCTTCCGATATCGAGACGAACGTTACGCGTCCGCTCGAAAGTTCGCTAAATACGGTTGCAAATCTGAAAACAATTCGTTCTACTTCGAGAGAAAACAGATCGATTATCACACTCGAGTTTGACTATGGCAACGATATTGAAGTTATAACCAACGATATTCGTGAAAAGCTTGATATGGTAAGTTCCTACCTACCCGATGGAGTAAAAAAACCAATTATTTTCAAGTTTAGCACCGACATGATTCCGGTTATGATGATATCGGCAACAGCAAACAAAAGTTTGCCGGCCTTATATCGTATTTTGGATGACAATGTTGCCAATCCGTTGGCACGTATTCCGGGTGTAGGTTCTGTTTCAATTTCAGGTGCTCCACAACGTGAAATTCAGGTGTTTGTTGATCCTGTAAAACTTGAAGCCTACAAACTAACCGTTGAGTCGCTGGGACAATATATTCGCATGGAGAATCTCAATACTCCTGCCGGATCGATGGATATAGGTAGCGAAACTTATTCATTGCGTGTACAGGGAGAATTTAAAGATGCTTCCGAGATAAGTAAGATTGTGGTTGGCAGCATGAATGGCAAAAATATCTATTTATCAGATGTAGCTGTCGTTAAAGATAATCTGGAAGAACGCGTTCAGGAAAGTTTTACGAATGGTGTACAAGGAGCAACCATTGTAGTACAGAAACAATCCGGTTCCAATACTGTAAAAATTGCAGAAGCGATTCAGAAAGAGCTTCCTAATATTCAAAACAATCTTCCTTCTGATATAAAACTTAATGTTATCATGGATACTTCTGATAATATTAAACAAACAATCAATGGATTGACTGAAACAGTTTTGTTTGCATTCTTATTCGTTGCCTTGGTTGTATTGTTCTTCCTCGGACGATGGAGAGCGACAGTAATTATTATCCTGACAATACCTATTTCGTTAATCTCAGCATTCATATTCCTGGGAGCAACAGGAGGTTCGCTTAATATCATCACGTTAAGTTCGCTGTCACTCGCCATCGGTATGGTTGTGGACGATGCAATTGTGGTACTTGAAAATATTACCACTCATATCGAACGTGGAGGTCGACCTAAAAGTGCGGCTGTACATGGCACAAATGAGGTAGCGGTTTCAATTATAGCCTCTACATTGACCATTATTGCGGTATTCTTCCCAATGACGATGATTTCCGGAATGGCGGGTGTCATGTTTGGACAATTGGGTTGGATGGTTACGATCATTATCACGGTATCAATGATCTGTGCTTTGACATTAACTCCAATGCTTTCGTCGCAGTTATTAAGACTCAATCCAAACAGAAGTAAAGCTTTCAATAGCATCTACGGACCTATTGAAAAAATGTTGGATGGATTAGATAATTTCTACGCCAAAATAGTAAACTGGGCTGTCCGCCACAGAAAATCAATTATTGCATTTACCACCATCTTCTTTATTCTGAGTATGCTGCCAATGGGATTCATCGGAACAGAATTTTATCCGGCTCAGGACAATGGTAGAATCCAATTGACGATAGAAACTCCTGTAGGAACCAGATCAGAGATAACAAAAGGAATTGCGAAGAGTCTTACCGAAGAATGGCAGAAAAAATATCCGGAGCTCGACATGATTAATTACTCTGTTGGACAGGCCAGTAGTTCAAATGTTTGGGGATCGTTACAGACAAATGGTAGCAACATTGCTACTTTCTCTATGCGATTATTACCATTGGACAAACGCAGCAGATCGATGTTTGAGATTTGCGACAGTTTACGTAAAGACCTCGATAACACTCCTGAAATCAGAAAATCAAAAGTTATTGCTGGTGGAGGAATGAGCATGATGGGTGGTCAATCTACTCTTGATGTGGAAATTTATGGATATGACTTCGCTAAAACCGATAAAATTGCAAAAGAGTTAAAAGAAAAACTCTCTAAAATTCCGGGATTGGTAAACGTAAGCATCAGCAGGGAAGATTATACTCCGGAATATCAGGTGGATTTTGACAGAGAAAAACTGGCTATTAACGGATTAAATATCGCTACAGCATCGAACTATCTTCGCAATCGTATCAACGGACTTACGGCTTCGCTTTTCCGCGAAGATGGTGAAGAATATACGATTCGTGTGGCTTATGCTCCAGAATTCCGTAAATCAATTGAAGACATTGAAAATATTATCATTTACAATGCTCAGGGACAGGCTATCCGACTGAAAGATTTAGGACAGGTGGTAGAAAGATTCACGCCTCCAACTATCGAAAGAAAGAGCCGTCAACGTTTAATCACCGTAGCATCTACCGTTTCGGGAACAACTCTTGACAAAGCTGTTGCCGCGATAAATGCAGAAATAAAAACGGTAGAAATTCCGTCGGACATATATACTGTTATCGGAGGATCATACAAAGATCAACAGGAATCGTTCGGTGATTTGGGAACTTTAATGCTTATCATTTTAATGTTGGTATTCATTGTGATGGCATCTCAGTTCGAATCGTTGACTTATCCGTTTATTATTATGTTCTCCATTCCATTTGCAATCTCCGGCGTTGTTCTGGCATTAGGATTGACTGGAAGTACGTTCAACATGATGTCATTCGTTGGTCTGATTATGCTTGTTGGTATTGTGGTGAAAAACGGTATTGTGCTTGTGGATTACATCAACCTGAACCGCGAACGTGGAATGGGTGTTATTCGTTCCGTAGTAAATGGAGGTAAATCACGTTTACGTCCGGTATTAATGACTACGCTGACAACTATTTTAGGTATGCTACCTTTGGCTATCAGTAGCGCGCAAGGTTCGGAAATGTGGAAACCAATGGCAATAACCGTAATCGGAGGTCTGACTGTGTCTACCATTCTGACACTGGTTATCGTTCCGACATTATATACTTTGTTTGCAGCAAGCGGTATAAAACGTCAACGCAGAAAAATAAGACATGCGGTTTTAGCAAAAAAAGATTTATCTAATCAATAAAACAGGAGGAATCAATGAAATCAATATTTATAGCCTTTGATCAGGCCTACTACGATCAAATTTTGGTCATTTTGAATTCTAATCATGTTCGTGGATTTACCCGTTGGGAAGAAGTGCATGGACGTGGAAGTA
>QKGU01000199.1 GCA_003250325.1 Paludibacter sp. | reverse complement strand
AACTTCAAAAGGATGATGAATAAATGGAAATCATCTTTTTGGCTCGAATTTAAAATACAAATTGTTGACTTGATAAAAGCTATGTTTTACCAAATCAACAATAATATAATACGAAAATGGGCTTTTTAAGGCTCGACTAATTAGCTAAATTGTAATTTAGTACTTGACAATTGTGCACAACGACCGAGGCTAAGCGCAGTAGCCGAATAGCGGGAGCTTTAACTGTCGCACTACGATGAAGGTAGTGCGGGTGATGCAACTCCAAATTGCACGAATTCGGCTATTGTCGCTTAGGCGTGTGTTGGCAGCTGGCCGTTCAGTCGTTTTACAGTCGTCATTTATTCTAGTCGTATTAATTTTCTGTTTGTCAACGCAATAAACCTGTATCGTTTTTTGTCTTTTCTTTTCTTGTCAGCCAGCTGAAATAGCCAGATAAACTTGTTTAAACCCACAAAACTAAAATAATAAACTATCCACAGTTCATTGTTTTTTTTCTTTCAAAATGCACTTCAACTGTCTAACCGAGCAAAAAACAATGTACTGTGACCGCGTACTGTGACCTCTCTGCCTATTATCAAAAAGCTATAAAAGCCACAGTAAGACAATTGTAAATTTACTCGAACTTGCTGTGGCTTTTTTTGCTTTTTTGGAGATTAGTTCAATTTATTCTTCTTTAGGCACAGCATCGTAACAATAAGCGCTTGTACAGCTAAACACATACAGTTTATCACCATACACTTGTGGTTTGCAGCTTGTAGAAAATACACCACCCCATTGTGGATTTGGCAATGCTCGTTCGGGACAAATAATTCGATGAAGTTTTTTATTAGTTTTAATATCAAGTATATAAAAATAACCATCGTTGCTAATTATATATACATAGCCATTAAAAGCATTGACGTTGCCACAACCAATATCTCCCTGATATATTTTTTCCCCAGTTTGAGCATCCAACCCTATATAACGGTTACTGCCGAAAAGAAAGACAATATTGTTATTTACAACCACATCATTTGCCATGTAATTGTACGATTCGGTTGATTTATATGTCCAATCTATGGTTTGCGTATTTAGGTTATAACAAATAGTTGTTAAGCCACATGCTGCATAAACTTTATCACCATTACAATAAATGTGGGCAATAGACATGTGAGAATCAAATGAATCAGAAAACACCTTATTTACAAGAGAATTTGTAGTAATATCAATTATATATAAGTAATTCTTTGAAGCATTATAATCTTTATTTATTGTATCCTGTTCCCATGCTCCAGTAATAATTAGATTTTTTTCTTTATGAAATACCAAATTGGATGAAACCGTACTGAAATTATAACCTAGCTCGGGTTCTACTATCAAAGAAGTCTGTGTGAGTCCAGAAAAGATATTACCTTTACACAATATTACATTTTTACGAGTTTGTTCAAAATAGTAAAAAACATCACCAAAACCTACTATATCTGGACTGGTATTATATGAGCTTGATGAAGAAATTTCTTTATACCACATTTCCTTTCCAGTTTTTAGATTGATCCCTACTATTTTATCTGATTCTATTGATCCCTGTTTTCGCATTTTAGTCACAATGAATTCATTGTGTTGATAAGGAACTCCACCAAATAGCATGGGCTTGTTTTTATTGTATGTGGCAGGATAAGTCCACTGTATCTTCCCTGTTTCCATGTCCAAGCTATGAATGCGGTTATCTTCTTCGATATCATCATTTATAAAACCCGAAAAATAGGTAGAGTGAAATATTATGTTACCATCGTAAATTGGCATTGCTATACCACTGTTGTATATGCCCGAACCATTATTTAGTTTAGTACCCCAAATAGGTTGAATACCTTCCACCTTTATATCAGGCGTAGGAGTTGGGGTGCAACTGCACCCCAACAAAAAAACTAAAGTAAAAGGAATGATAAACAAAAGTTTATTGCTGTTGTAAATTGAATACTTTATCATAAGAGCCTTTGTATGCGTTTTCAAATATTTTCTTCACATTCGGATGGTTACACAATTCCATGTGGTTTGCACCAAGTGCACGTTCATTCCAAATTCTACCACCTGCACCAGCCATAGATTCAGGGAGCATTACAGTTTTGTCGGAGTTCATTCCATCGTTTTCGCGGGTGATGCCTACAATGGCAGTTTTTGTATAGGTTTTGCCAAACAAACGATAAGTGTATGTGCGCTGTTCGTATTGGTACGATCCGTTGTATTTCGCAATTTTTTCGTGCATGTCGTATTGAATATACCGATATAGATCGTCCCAATTATAGCGTGCTTGCTTAATTAACTCTTTTGAAGATTTGTATTTCCAAATTACAACCGATAAAGCCGACATAACGTCATACAATATATCGTGCGCATCTTGAGCTAATGATATTTTAGATAAGTTTTCATTTAATTTTACAACTTCTTCATCATCATAGGTTTTGTCAATATTTTCAAATTTATTCACATCACTTTGATTTTTTATAGTACTTAACAATCTTATAAAAGGCCAAGCGTCTTCTGCACCATATATATTAATAAAAGGGATGTTGATTTTTTGAGCATTCAAATTCTTGTTAAAATTACTATTTTCAGCCATTTCAGATACACAAGGATACTTACCATAAAATTCAGGTATAAGCAAATCAAAAAAGATAGACCTAAAAACACCGTTATTATACATACTTTTACCGTGAGCTTCGTCAATTTTCTTAGCAACTATATCTGCTATCCAGCCTGACAATAATGCATTTGCAGCTGCGGTGTATGACTCTTCTTTTGCTTTTATTGATTTATTATTCATTTCATCAATAAATTCAAAAACGTTTACCTGACGATTTGCTAATTGTACAAAAAAAGTATTGCCGTAATGAGCAGTACCAGCTGTAATAAGACCTTTGATATTTGATGTCTTACTCAGCATAGTGCGACACACAGAGCCTCCCATACTATGTCCAACAAGTATTATATCATTATTGACTTCTTGTGGCTTAATATATTTATTATAACAGTATGTTCCAATGTCGTGTAGGTTATTGTCTGAATCGTACCAGCATAGAGTTCCATTCTTATCGGTAAAATATTTTCTATAACTACCTAATTTATGCTTACTGTCATTTTTGATAAATGATTCGGCAAAAGTGCCATGTACATAAAATACTTTCTTTTCAGCATTTGCATTCATTGCAAATGTAAGAAAAAATGTGAAAATATAGATTATTCGTTTCATAATTCATTCATTTTAAAGTTATTGTTTAGAAATGTACAATGATTTGATTTTGTTTGTATTCTTCTTGCGTTTTCCTGATTTTTGGAATTCCTCTTTCGTTTACAAATAAAACTTCTGAAATAATCCCTGATGGGTTTTCAAGTGTGCCACCTTTTATTTTTACCGAGTTTATGAGTTTTTCGCTACCATTGTATTGGTAAGTCCTTCGAGTTATCATTTGATTTCCTTGGTATAATTCAAAGCGAAGTGTTTTGTCCATTTCAGGGTTGGTTATGGTACGTGAACGCATTTGCCCTGCAACACTTTTTACTCGCATTCCATTTTCAGATGAGCTATTAATAATCTCTTCGATTACAATGTTACCATTGTCCATTTGCCAAACATTCATTCCTTCTGGCATAGCACTACTTTTAATTTTCGCAAAAGAAGATTGAACTTTTACGGATTGTCTGCTGCTTTCTTTTTCTGCTAAATCAACATAATACTTCAATGAGTCTAAAAATGGTTTCATATCCAGTTCTTCGTAAGGTTCTGAACTTAATATGTTACCATCTGCTCCATATGATATCAACATACCATCTTTTGATTCAGTTCTTTTAATAGTCTGTTCAGGTAGCAATGGCGTGGCAGTCATCGTATTCAAGATATTCTCTTCTTCAGGTGTAATGTCTTTAATCTCAGTAAACATTTTCCCTGATGCGTAAATGATATTCTTCGAAACTATTTCTTTTACAGAAGGAATCTCCGATAATGAATAGACTGTATCAATTACATTATCGTTTGCTGCTCCACTCACTCGCATCATAGCTTGTTTGTCTTTTGATATTTGGGAACGCATTTCTGGGGTTAGAAATTCCTCGTAATCAGAAGTGTTAAGAAACTCAACACTTTCAACACGTTTTACATGTGAAAGCAATTCTACTGCGACTTCTTCATCGGCAGTTTGAAATAAACCTCCTGTGTTTTCATTATTACAGGATGCTAAGAGTATCGCTGAAAAGGCGAATAATAAAAATTTTTTTGTCATAAATAATTGATTTTACGAACACGCCGAAACGTTCATTTATTATTTCAAAGTGTTCAATTTGTAAACTATAAATCTTTGTTTTGTAAATTGTCATTCAAAACACTTCAGAAAAATTTTGAATATTCTGAGATTTGTCTCATTTCTCTCGCATAAAGTTGAGTCGTTTTGTAAACATACTCATAAATTTATCGATTTTCGATTTTTTTTACTGATAGTGGGTGGTCAGCCCTTACTTGACCAGTGTTTATTTTATTGTTGCAATGTCATTTTTTCTTTTTTTTTCGGCTTGCTGCCAACGACCGAGGCTAAGCGCAGTAGCCGAATAGCGGGCGTACTCACTGTCGCACAACACAAAAGCTAATGCGGGAGATAAACCTCCAAAATCGCACGAATTCGGCTATTGTCGCTTAGGCGTGTGTTGGCAGCTGGCCGATCAGTCGTTATACAGTCGTCATTTATTTTTGTCGTTTTAAATTTCAGTTTGTCAATGCGATAAATAAGTTTTCTTTTCTTGTCAGCCAGCCAAAATTACCCCGATTTGATTGTCTTAACACACAAAGCCAAAACAATTAACTCTCCACAGTGCATTGTTTTTTTTCTTTCAAATTTCACTTCAATTGTCTAACCGAGCAAAAAAACAATGTACTGTGACCGCTCTGCCTATTATCAAAAAGCTATAAAAGCCACTGCAAGACGTTTGAAAATAAAAACTCACTTGCTGTGGCTTTTTTTGCTTTTTGGGCGCTTAGTATATCGGTATTTAGAAAAGCTATCACAGATTTGTTGAAATACTTACTTAAAACTTTGTTTTGAAATAAAACATTTTGTTTTCTTTTAAACAAATAATAAATTCTACATTCATTTACCACCATAACGACTCGTAACAATTCAAACTTTTCAGGTTTGGTTTTTACTACTAAAATAGTTTTTTTTAAACAAGTCACAGAGTTGAAGAATGGTCGTAAATTTAGCTCAGCATAAATTAAATTAAGTAGTCGACCCTTAAAAAGTCCATAAACATAAGATTATCAGTAAAATAAATCTTAAAAGTGTTGTGTATATCTGCAAGTTTTAGTATATTTGATGCATAAATCTTGCAAATATATTATGCTATCAAAGAAGAAAGATAC
>QKGU01000064.1 GCA_003250325.1 Paludibacter sp. | reverse complement strand
TCATATTCTATTGATTTTGACTATAAATATAATGAATATCAATCAATTAAACTAATTGTTTTTAAACTGTTTTCAATAAAAATCAACCGTAAATTATCTTGTCTTTCGATTAGGATGCTTTGCGGATAATCATATTAAATAATATCAAAAGTACAACTATATTGTAAAATAACTATCATTTAAGCTTAATCTTCGAAACAATAACCATAGCCAAGGCGAGTTACTATATTTCGTTCGTATTGCCCTATTTTCTTTCTCAGGCGGGTTATATTCACATCTATCGTTCTGTTTAGAACACCATCCTCATCCACCCAAACACGCGTCAGAATTTCTTCTCTCGAAAAAACTCGATTCCTATTTTCCAGAAAGAGTTTCAGCAGTTCGAATTCCTTTTTTGTAAGAGAAACCTCACTGTTTTCCACCAGCACTTTTTTGTTTATCGGATTCATTTCCAACGTATCATAGCTTATTATTTCCGATTTAGCCGACTTATTTCCATCGTTTACTCTGCGAATAATGGCATTAACGCGTGCAATCACCTCCCGAATCGAAAAGGGCTTTTGAATATAATCATCAGCGCCAATAGCAAAGCCTGTAAGGCGATCGTTTTCGCTGGTTTTAGCCGTCAGGAATACAATAGGTTTGGTGGAAGTTTTAGGATTCTCGCGAACCATCCGAGCCATTTTAAAGCCGGAAATGTCACCCATCATTACATCGAGCAACAGCAGACTGTAAATACTAAGATCTTTTTTCAGAGCTTCTTCGGCAGAATAGGCGATGTCCACAACGTAACCTTCGTTTTCGAGATTAAATTGAAGAATTTCACACAAATCAGGTTCATCATCCACTACTAATAAATGATATGAATTCATAATGCAATACTATATTCAAAACGATAAAACAATTGGAAAGTCTAATTCAGATAAATCGAAAGTCAATTATTAACTTTCAACATCTTAACAAAGAAAGAGAAACTTCATTACGTGAATATGTTATTCGTATTACATTAATATTAAATGCATTTACGAAAAAAAAGATAAATCCATGTCTGGATTTACCTCTTTTGATATTTACCACTATGTTTTATAGATTCAATTGTCGCAAAACAAACACATAGGTAAGGTTTTATCTTTGTTGCAACTTCACTTCGATTTTTTTACTGTTGTTTGTATCAATATCAATAGTCAGATCTTCATAAGAAATCATGCTGATTTTTAATTGGCATTTACCTCCACAAAGATTCGAAATTGCAAAGTTCCCATCCAAATCGGTATACACCTTTTGGTTATTGGCAGTAATAACTGCTCCTGCAAGAGTTTCTTTAGTTAACTTATCTAGAACGGTACCTTTTACGCTATTGTTCTCTACAGACACAACTGCTGCTGAGCTGGTTGCTGGTTTTGGTTCGGCCGAAAGTTGAATAGCAACGAAAAGCAGTGATACTATCGACAACATCATAAACTTTTTCATAACTGTATATTTTTTATTTGTTTATATTCCTGTTTTAAATTACTCTGCAAAGTAACAACGAACTTATTACAAGCTGGTTACAAAAAATATACGATGCTATGAAATATTTCTGTTGAAATCATTTTTAATATTTCTTCTCGGAAATAAGCTTCCCTTTCTCATCCCACATGTACCAGATGCCCGATTTCTTTCCATCGGTGTATTGCATTTCGTAACGCATTATCCCCGAATCGTCCCACACATGCCATGTGCCATGCTTTTTATCGTTGCGATATTCAGCTTCAGCAATCAATAATCCGGCTTCGTTATAAGTCCGCCACACGCCGTGAAACTGACCATTTCGATAGGAACGTACTTCGTTCGGTTTTCCGTTTGCAAAATAGACAATGTAAGTTCCATCCGGCTTGCCATCTTTTATGTTCATTACCACCTTCAACGCTCCATTTTCATAGAACTCTTTATATTCCCCATTGTACAAAACCGTTTGGGTGACATCGGTAAAATAGACACCATTACTTTGAACTATGCTACCCGGCTGCTTTTGAGCCTCTGCCAATGATAGCGTCAACACGATCATCAGCATGGATAAAAATATTTTTTTCATATTTACATAAGTTTATAGTGATTTTAATCTGCTTAAAAACAAAAGTATGAATATAATAACAACTTTTGTGCCTATAGAGACCTACACGTATAAATTTAATATGTGTTACAAATGCTATTAAGATGAAAGGCATTTCAGCGAGTGAAATGCCTTTCTATACTCAAATTCAATTTATCACGAAAACAGAAAAATTACATTAAAATCCGGTGTAACCTGTCCATCCGAAAATACTTGAATCACATCCGGCATTGCTTCCGCCAAAGTTGATTGTTGCATTATTAGTACCAGGTTTTGATTCTGTTCCTAAAATCGGATAGGTCAACGCGTTAGTGATATTTATAACTGTACCGGCTGCAGCGCTACCTTTGCTATCTGTACAGTCAACTAAATCCTGAGCTGAACCGATACCTTTTACAAGAGCATTGTTGATAGTTGCTTTAGCACCACGACGGATTTTGATTACATCCTGCATAAATTTTGCCTGGTTTGTAGCTGTTTTTACTGAATCAAGCTTAAGAGATACTGTGAAGTTATTCACAGTAAAGTCAGTTTGATTAATATCATTTGAACCATTACCATCCAGGTTACCATCTGATTCGATACCACGTGGATCTGATTCAGAACTGGTATAACCACTCTCCCAGATACCATAGATGTTAGTCCATGTACCACGATAACCTTGTGTGTTGTCAAACATATCATCGTCATCGTTTACAACCAATACGTTCTTCAAATTTACTGTACCACCGAAACATTCTACACCGTCGTCAGCACTTTCAAGAATGTATAAATTTTCGATAGTTGTACCGCTACCTACTGCATCCAAAGTCAAACCATTGTGTTCAACTTCGGCACTTGAACGTGCACCTGCATATTTAATCATAAGATAAGTGATAGAACCTGAGTTATCAGCATCATCACTACCACCATAGGTAAACTTAGAGTTCATTTCGCAGGCAGAAGTAGTTGTAGCTCCTGACGGGCCTGAAATTTTAGCTTTACCGTTAATAATTAAACCTCCCCAATATCCTGAATTTGCATGTGCTTCGTCATCAGATGTCATAACAACAGGACTGGCAGCAGTACCGTTTACGTTAATTTTACCGCCCTGAGCAACGATAATATACGATCCGAAACCTTCGGAAGCTTCGATTCTTGTTCCTGCAGGAATGTTTAATACAGCGGCACTATCTACTATAAAAGTCCCTGTAAGTTTATAAGTAACAGTAGCATCCAAAGTTACTTCGTGATCAAGTTCACCATAAAGAACGCCTTCCGCGATAAGAGCATCTACTCCTGTTTTTGTAACTTCATTAGGATTACAAGAAACAAAAGTCATTGAAAACATTATTGCTACTACAGCAACAAAATTAAATAATTGCTTTTTCATTTTTTTTTAAATTAAATTGATAATTTGTATGAATTAATAATTTATTTCAGTTTCAATTTTTGTTAGTAAAAATTATAACTTACTCCCACACTAACATCTATCCCTTTTTTGTAAGAACTCAGAAGAATATTTTTGTCGCTGTTAATCACATCCCGTGTAAGTGTGTAAGTGGGGTCGAGTATGTTTTTAGCTTTTAGCTTAAAGCTTAAATGTTTGTTGGTTTTATATTCCGATACGAAGTTTAAAGTTGGAATTCCTTTTTCTATTGTGTTCATAAAATCGCCGACACCAATTGAATAAATCCTGTCGCTGAAGTAATTTAACACAAGTGAATTAATGAATGAAGTGTTTTTATGTGAGTAATCGTATGTAATATCGAAATTCACAATGAAAGGAGCAGCACCTTCAAGCCCTGAACTTCTGCCATTATTTATATTTACTTTTGTGTTTGTGTAAATGTATGAAGCGTTTAAACCTGTAGATAATTTAGTTGATTTCTCAATGGCAGTATTTACTTTGTTGATGATATTTTTGCGGGCTTCCAGCTCAATACCCGCTACTGTTGCATAATCGCTGATATTATCATAAGTATAATAACCGGCTGCATTAAACTTGTAGATTCTCGCAATTGGATTTTTAATGTATTTGTAAAAACCGGTTAACGAAATCAATTCTGAAGGACTCATATAATAATCCCATTTCAAATCAGCATTGTAATTGTCCGATGGTTTCAAATCAGGATTGCCAACATAAGAATTACTTAAATCAATATACTGATACGGTGAAATTTCTTTTGATTGCGGCAATGTGTATGTTTTACTTAGCCCTAACCGAAATGCGTTCTTATCATTCAGGTTATATTTCAGATTTAAATTCGGAAGTATATAAAATGGATAGATCGCATTATCATCTTTCGTTACACCACCGCTTCGAATATCATAATTTACGTACAAATAGACCTGTTCGGCACTTAATCCTATATTCCCTGAGAGACTGTTAGAAAACCGGTAATCTAAACTTGCAAATCCTTTGTTGATAGCTTTTGTAACATCATAAGTACTTATTCGCGCTCCGGGGGTAATTCTACCCGCAGTTAGGTTTTGCTGATTCAACCATTTGTCCATATCAAGATTTTCCAAAGTTGTTGATTCGACAAAACCGGCTACGTTGAAGAAATACTGTGTTGCTTTGAAATTATCCTGAATATAGCGGCTGTTTACACCAACATTTATTGCTGAGGCATCATTTTTGAATTTCTTAGGCAAACTGTAGATATATGAAATTCTGGCATTTAAATCATTCTCGAGAAGTTTTGAGAAGTTTCTGATATGCGCATCTTCACTTGGATACAATTGATAATCACCGTAATCAGTCATATACAATACATCGCTTCGACGATCGGGTTCAACACCAATAACCTTGTTGTACGAAATTCCTGCATCTAATTTGCTGTTCTCATTCAACTTAAATTTTCCTGACAGTTGATTAACCATTAACAGATTGTCATTTGACTGTTGACGGCGCATAAAACCGCTTCCGGTATCGTTATTGAAGTCACTGGAGTTTGTAATTGTATATTCGCCTACATACTGACTATTGTCGTGTATCAACATGAAATTATAGTTCAACTGATGCTTTTTGTTGATAAGGTAACTTATGTTTCCCAGCAATAACTGATTGATCCCGATTGAGGATTTATTACCATTCTTGGCATCGTTTTCAGTTCCATCATTTGTTGCATCTGTACTTTTTTCGGGAGTAAACGAAGAACTTGTACTGTATGAACCAACTAAATAAAAAGATAACGGATTGCTGTTTTGCCCTACTTTATAACTTTTACCGGCAGAAAAGCCAAAGCTATAATCCATAGGCATATTCATTTTAGAAGGATTCAAACTGTTACCATAACTGTACTGAGTCTTAAAATCAACAGGAACAATGTTTTTTGAAGCACCCCAATAATTTACCCCATCCATTTTCAAAAAATTGGCATCAAAACCCTGTGCATTATATCCTCCGGATAAGTCCAGATTCAATTCTTTATCTCCTACAAGTTCTTTTGTTGCGATATCGATGACAGCACCTCCGGCATCGCTGTAGTTGTTTGCTGAAAACACTTTACTTACGCCGATATTCTGTATAATATCTGATCCAAAAAAGTCTAATGATATATTTTTATATTCTGGATCCTCGGAAGGAATTGGAAAACCATTTAATGTAGTAAAATTATAACGGTCGCCTAATCCGCGTACGAAAACATTTTTTACACCTTCCTGTTTTGAAATACCGGAAACCTGTGCAACAGCAGCTTCTGCATTGCTTATCCCTTTGCGCGACATTTCTTTTGCACCAACGGCTTGAGTGGCGAGTAATGATTGTTTTTGTTCCATCAACAGGACGTTTTCACTTTCCCGGTTGGCTTTTGCTACTAACTCTACTTCTTTAAGGCTTATATTTGCCGATTCAAGCAATAAGTCAACTACAGTTTCTTTTCCGGCTTCCACTAATATATTATCTGTAGTAAAAGATTTATACGAAATATAACTTGCGGATACCGTGTATTTACCGGGCTTTACATTTGTAATGATATAATTGCCATCAAAATCGGATGCCGCACCCAGCGTAGAACCTTTAATCATTGCTGCTGCACCAATCAGTGGTTCTTGGGTTTCTGCATCAATAATTTTCCCTTTTATCGTTCCGCTTTGAGCAAAAAGAAGAGAAGCCGATAAAATAAAAATTGCTGAAATAAATGGCTTCAATAAGTCTGATTTCCGAAGTTGTAATGTAGAAAGCTTTTTCATCAAAAAAATTACTTGTTTCAGACAACAAAATTCTCCATCACGGGAAATTCTGTTTTCTGTTTCTTTTTAAATTATTTTGACGCAAAAGTATAAGAGCCATATTACAATCTGGTTCCGATGTGGTTATGCTTGCATGTAATTGATATGAAGAAAATATTACAACAAAAAAACCGCAGCAATTTATTGCCACGGTTTTCATTTTCAATATACTGAATATCAGTATTTATTTTTCTTTTTCTTTTGCCCAGCTGTCTTTTAGCGAAACTGTACGGTTGAATATCAATTTCGAAGGAGCAGAATCCGAATCGACATTGAAATAACCGATACGTTGGAACTGGAACTGATCCAATGCTTTTGCATTTCCCAACGAAGTTTCCACTTTACAATTTGACAATACTTTCAGAGAACCCGGATTAAGTAATTCTCGGAAATCACGTTCATCGGCTGAAGGATTTTCCACGCTGAACAAGCGATCGTACAAACGAACCTCAGCATCCAAACAATGAGTTGCAGATACCCAGTGAAGTGTTCCTTTCACTTTGCGGTTAGCTTCAGGCATACCGCTCTTTGTTTGGTCGTCGAATTCGGCATAGACTTCCTCAACCTTGCCGTTTTCGTCTTTTTTGCAACCCGTACATTTGATGATGTAAGCACTTTTCAAGCGAACTTCCTGTCCAGGAGTCATTCGGAAATATTTTTTCGGAGCGTCTTCCATAAAGTCGTCACGCTCAACATATAATTCGCGAGTGAATGCAATTTCGCGTTTTCCAGCTGTTTCATCTTCCGGATTGTTTATGGTTTCCATCATTTCCACTTTTCCTTCCGGATAATTGGTAATAATCAGCTTGACCGGATCAATCACTGCATTTACGCGAGTTGCCGTTTTATTCAGACTTTCGCGAACAGAGTGCTCCAATAAGCCTATATCGTTTTGAGCTTCGAATTTTGTATAACCGATTTTGTCGATGAAATTATGAATCGATTCCGGAGAATATCCACGGCGACGAAGTCCGCAAATAGTTGGCATACGCGGATCGTCCCAGCCGCTAACCAAACCTTCCTGAACCAACTGTAACATCTTACGCTTGCTCATTACGGTATATGTCAGGTTCAAGCGGTTGAATTCAATTTGTCGGGGACGATAATCCGAATCTTTAAACTGATCGATAAACCAATCGTAAAGTGGACGATGCACCTCAAATTCCAACGTACACAGCGAGTGTGTTACGCCTTCGAAATAATCAGATTGTCCATGAGCGTAATCGTACATTGGATAGGCTTTCCATGTCCAACCCGTACGATGATGTGGATGTGAATTAATCACACGATACATCAACGGATCGCGGAAGTGCATATTTGAAGAAGCCATATCTATTTTTGCACGAAGTACCATGGCGCCTTCGGCAATCTCTCCGGTATTCATTTTGCGGAATAGCTCCAGATTTTCTTCAATCGGACGATTGCGGTACGGGCTTTCAACTCCCGGAACGGTCGGACTTCCTTTTTGTTTTGCTATAGTCTCAGCCGACTGTTCATCGACATACGCTTTTCCCTTTTTAATCAGTTCAATTGCCAAATCCCACAATTGCTGGAAATAATCGGAAGCATAATACACGTTTGCCCAGTTGTATCCCAACCATTTGATGTCTTCCTGAATAGAATCTACATATTCAACATCTTCTTTTACCGGGTTCGTGTCATCAAAACGAAGATTGCAAATTCCTCCATAATTTTTGGCAACGCCAAAATCGAGGCAAATTGCTTTCGCGTGACCAATGTGCAAGTATCCGTTTGGTTCCGGCGGGAAACGTGTCTGAATACGTCCTCCGTTTTTACCATCTTTCAGATCCTGCTCTACAAAAGCTTCTATAAAATTCAAGCTTTTCTTTGGTGCTTCATCAATTTTATTTTCCATAACCATATATTAGTTACAAGTTGTGAGTTACGAGTTACAAGTCTGTATATCTGAAGTTAATATCAAAAACATCAACAGATAACAAGTAAATTACTTGATTTATTGTTTCCTTACTTCTGCTTACTCAAAGTATCCTTTTATAATTCCTCTTGGAGAATTTTTCACAAACAACAGAATTTCGTCACGCTCTTTAGTGGCTGGTAATTCTGCTTGTATACGTTCCATCGCGTGTGTCGTATTCATTCCCGACAGGTAAATGTAACGATAAACATCCTGAATATCACGAATCTGTTCGTTAGTATAACCACGACGACGAAGTCCGATGGAGTTGATACCTGCATACGATAGCGGATCGCGTCCTGCTGTTACAAATGGAGGAACATCTTTAGTTACTCTCGAACCGCCCTGTATCATCACATGCGAACCAATATGTGTAAACTGATGCACCAATACAGCACCGCTTAAAATTGCATAATCATCAACCACCACCTCACCGGCTAGTTGAGTGGCATTAGACATAATCACATTATTTCCTACAATACAATCGTGAGCCACATGACAGTAAGCCATCAACAAACAATTGTCACCGATAACGGTTTTTCCTTTAGCAGCTGTACCTCTGTTTACAGTCACATATTCGCGAAGTGTAGTGTTATCACCAATGATTACCAACGTATCTTCACCTTTAAATTTCAAATCCTGTGGAATTGCACCAATCACAGCGCCAGGAAAAATTTTGCAGTTTTTCCCGATTCTTACTCCTTCCAAAATAGTAACATTCGAGCCAATCTGAGTCCCTTCGCCAATTACTACATTTTTATCAATGGTAACGAAAGGTTCGATTACCACCGTAGGAGCAATTTTTGCATCGGGATGGATATATGCCAAAGGTTGTTTCATGTGTTTTTAATAATATGTTTGTGAAAGTTTGTTTGTTCTTATTTGTTTTTTACAATCTGCGCCATAAATTCCGCTTCGCAAACAATTTTTTCGCCTACAAATGCAGTTCCTTTCATTATCGCGCATCCACGGCGCATTGGTTCGGTCATTTCAAGATGAAACAACAATGTATCGCCCGGTACAACTTTTTGTCGGAATTTCACATTATCTATTTTCAGGAAATAAGTAGAATAACGTTCAGCATCTTCCAATCCGTTTAGCACCAGGATTCCGCCGGTTTGCGCCATTGCTTCTACAAGCAACACACCAGGCATCACAGGTTCTTCAGGGAAATGTCCCATGAAAAATGTTTCGTTTCCTGTAACATTTTTCACTCCGATCACTACTTTTTCTTTGATATCAATGATTTTGTCGACCAAAAGAAAAGGCCAGCGATGTGGTAAAAGCTTACGAATTGCATTAATGTCCAAAACAGGAGACTGATTATTATCATATACAGGAGCTTGTAATTCCTGTTTTTTCAATTCTTTACGAATCAGCTTTGCAACATCAGTGTTAATTTTATGTCCCGGATAGGTGGCAATCACTTTCCCTTTCAATGGTTTACCGATCAATGACAAATCACCAATAACATCCAGTAACTTGTGACGGGCAGGTTCGTTAGGGAATTTTACGCCACCATTCAAATAACCAAGTTTTTTCGCATCCTGATGAGGTTGCGCCATCAAATCGGCAAGCTTATCGAAAGATTCCTGCGAAACTTCTTTATCGTAAATAACTACCGCGTTTTTAAGATCACCACCTTTAATCAGGTTCAGTTTTGCCAGAAATTCAATTTCGTGCACAAAAACAAAGGTACGAGCAGAAGCTATGTCTTTTGCAAAATCGTCCAGCGAAGAAAGGCTGGCAAACTGATTATTCAAAACACAGGAATCGAAACCAATATGAACATCGACACTAAAAGTATCATCAGGCAAAATGGTTATTTTCGCTCCTGTTTCGGGGATAGTATATTCAATTTTCTTACGAACAATATAATAGTCTTTTTCGGCTTGTTGCTCTTCGATTCCGATTTGTTGAATTTGTTCAACATAATACTTTGCACTTCCATCAAGAATTGGAAATTCGGGAGCATCCACTTCGAGCAAACAGTTGTCAACACCTAAAGCATAAAGAGCCGAAAGCGCATGTTCAACAGTGCTCACCTGCATTTCACCCTTTTTCAAAACTGTTCCACGAGTTGTCTCGGAAACATATTCTGCCAAGGCATCCATTTCCGGTTGGTCCGGTAAATCGACACGTTTGATTTTTATTCCATGATTTTCGGGAGCCGGCAGAAAATTTAGTTTTATTTCAAGCCCTGAGTGTAGTCCTTTTCCAACTGCAGTAAAGGAATGTTTAATAGTATTTTGTTTCGACATTCTAAAATATAACAACCTGATTTAATGAGTCATTCAGGCTGAAATTTATATAATGATTAATTTATTTTCTTCTCTAATTCTTCAATCTTTTTCTGCATCGAATAAATCAGTTTCTGCAACTCAGGCAAATTTTTATGAACGATAGCAGATTTATGAAAAGCCATAACAGGAATCGCAGGATAACCTTGTAATGTTTGATTTGGTGTTTTTACAGAATTAGGAACACCAGTCTGTGCTCCAAAAATTGTTCCATCTGCAATTTGCAAATGTCCGGCAACTCCAACCTGTCCGGCCAAAATACATCTTTTGCCTAACTTTGTAGAGCCAGAAATTCCTGTTTGGGCAGCAATCACCGTGTTTTCACCAACTTCCACATTATGAGCGATCTGAACAAGATTGTCTATTTTCACTCCTTTGCGAATAATTGTGCTTCCTAGCGTTGCCCTGTCAACGATAGTATTGGCTCCAATTTCAACATCATCTTCCAGCACAACATTTCCCATTTGCGGAATTTTGTCATACGAACCGCTCGCATTGGGAGCAAACCCAAAACCATCCGAACCAATTACAGAACCAGAATGCAATGTGCAATTATTTCCGATAACGCAACCATTATACACTGTTACCCCGGAAAACAATTTTGTGTCATTTCCTATTTTTGCACCATCCTCAATATTACAATTCGAATATATCAAAGAGTTGTCGCCAATCTCTACATTTTCACCAATATATACAAACGGGGCAATAAAACAATTCTCTCCCACCTTAGCCGATTCGGATATAAATGCAAGCGAAGAGATTCCTGTTTTTTTATTTTTGGTCTGATCAACCAGCGTCATCAGTTTTGCTAATGAACCATAAGCATCTTTCACTCTTATTAAAGTAGCGTTTATGCTTTTATCGGCAATGAAATCATTGTTTACGAGAACAATACTTGCTTTACTCTCGTAAATATATTGACTGTATTTCGGATTTGATAAAAAACTAAGAGTACCTGGTTTTCCATCCTCAATTTTAGAAAAGTTACTCACCGCTACCGTTGGGTCTCCCTGAACTTCACCTCCTAAAAAATCCGCAATTTGTTGAGCTGTAAACTCCATATAAAAAAAATTTGGTTGCAAAAGTACTAAAGAAATTCCAATTATCAGTTATAAACATCCTTTCTATTAACAGTTGGATGTACGTTTTCGTAATTTTTTATGTTTTATAATTTGAAACAGCTTTGAAATGTAAATCACAAACGCATGTAACAGAAATAGTGTTTCTCAACCTTTTTAGTCAATACATTAATATTCAACATATCAGATGCATCGGCAATATCTTTAATCGTTCCATCTTTAAACAGAATATTTATGTTGTCATCTTCCGGGCTATAAGTATCTGTACTAACGGTTTCTTCTCCTAAAAAGTATATCGCTTCTTGCTTGTTTACTCCAAAATATTCCGAATACTGATTTATCAACGCTTCTTTCTTCGAATCGTCAAATTTCTCCGGTCCAACTTCCACTTTAAATAATCTTCTGTTTGTAAAAGCCTTACACAAAGTCGATAAAACAATATCTGAATGTGACGACCACACTTTTATAGCACAAATCACATCCGAATCGTCCAATAACGCAAAATGCTGCAACGGATCTTTGTCAGCATTGAAATTCTTCTCATTTATTTCATTATAAAGAAAATAATGCAACGAAGGAGATGCAAACAAATCTTTGCCGGAATTCGCCAATTCTTTTGCCCGCCTCAAAATATTAAGGAGCATTATCTCGGCCGCTACAGATGTTTTGTGTAAATATACCTGCCAATACATCAATCTTCTGGCAACCAGAAACTTCTCAATAGAATAAATTCCTTTGGCTTCAATTACCAGCTGATCGTTATGGATATTCAACATTTTTATTATTCGGGCAGCTCCAATAGTTCCTTCGGTTACACCTGAATAAAAACTGTCGCGACTCAAATAATCCAACCTATCCATATCCAACTGACTGGAAACCAATTGGTGCAAAAACTTTTTAGGATATACATTCGTGAAAATTTCCAGAGCCATATCCAATCGTCCGTCCATTTCAACGTTTATTTGCTGCATCATCCAAAGCGATATTTCCTCATGATTAATGCCCTTTACCAAACTATGCTCCAATGCATGCGAAAAAGGCCCATGACCAATGTCATGAAGCAATATACAAGAGCGCACCGCTTCTGCTTCGGGCGGCGTAATTTCATATCCTTCCAGTCGAAGCTGAGCAATCGCTTCTCCCATTAGATGCATTGCACCTAAAGAATGTTGCATCCGTGTATGCTGAGCTCCGGGATAAACGAATGAAGCCAGTCCTAACTGTTTGATTCTGTTCAACCTCTGAAAAAAAGGATGTTGAATAATATCATACAAAAAATCATTCGGGATATTGATAAATCCAAAAACAGGATCGTTTATAATTTTTCTTTTGTTTGGTTTTTTCATTCTTTTGATTTCATTTTAAGCAGCAGAATTATTGTCATATTTATCGGGGATAATAGTCAAGTTTCAAGGAAACGAGGGAACAATAGCCAGAATAATTGTTTTTCGTTCGTTCTCCATTGTCATTCGACTTTCGACCTTTGACTTGCAACTCGTAACTAAATTCCTGGAACTAATTATATATCATCAGTGAGTGCTCAAAATTTCGGTCAGCCATTTCCAGCATTTTTGTGTTGATGAAATACTCAAGCGTTCGTCCGGAGAGTGAACTCCATACATTTGCGGACCGATGGAAATCATATCGAGGTGAGGGTATTTTTCGAGAAAAAGACCACATTCAAGCCCGGCATGTATCGCGCGAACCTTAGGCTCAGCATCAAATAATTTTCGATAGCTTTCTTGTGCTGTTTTTAGAACATCTGAATTCAAATTTGGTTTCCAACCTGGATAACCATCACCATGAGTAACAGTTGCCCCTGCAAGAGTCAAGACCGATTCTACCTGATGTGCAATATCGTATTTTTCTGAATCAACAGAACTTCGCTGGCTCGTAGTAATGACGATTTTATTATCCTCATTCATTTTTATCGAAGCCAAATTAGTAGAGGTTTCCACCAATCCCGGCATATCTTTACTCATAGCTTTTATTCCGTGAGGGCAGGCATAAAGTGCATTAAGTAATAAATTGGTTGTTTTTTTATCAATCATGAATTCCGGAAGTTTTTCTGAGTCGATTGTTATTTCCATTCTAGGCTCAACTGCATTCAGTTCACCCTCCATTTCCGAAATAAAAAGATTTAAAAGCACCCGAACATTTTCTTTCTCAGAATAAGGCACAGAGACCAAAGCAGTTGCTTCACGCGGAATCGCATTTCGCAAGTTTCCTCCATCAAATTTATGCAACCTGAGATCCGTTTGTTTGCTGAGATTCCACAAATAACGGTTCAGAATTTTATTAGCATTTCCACGACCTTTGTCAATATCATCGCCTGAGTGACCTCCAAGCAGTCCTTTTACAGTTACTGTAAAGGCGAAATAATTTTCAATTGATTTTTCGGGAGTGTACGAAAGTTCAGCGGTTGTGTCGATTCCACCGGCACAGCCTACAAAAATTTCCCCGTCATCTTCCGAGTCAAGATTTATCAGAACTGTTCCTTTCAACAAATTATTATCCAACGCAAATGCGCCTGTAAGTCCTGTTTCTTCATCCACGGTAAACAAACACTCCAGCGCAGGATGTTGTAATTCGTTAGAGGCTAATATAGCAAGCATCATAGACATCCCTATTCCATTATCGGCTCCCAGCGTTGTCCCTTTTGCCTTTACCCAACCATCCTCAATATAAGTCTGAATAGCATCAGTCTCAAAATTAAATTCCGTACCGCTGTTTTTCTCGCACACCATATCCATATGCGATTGGAGAACAATCATCTTCCGATTTTCGTAGCCCGCGGTAGCCGGTTTACATATCAATACATTTCCGGCCGCATCTGTTTTCGATTCAAGTTTATATTTCCCGCTGAATTCTTTTAAATAAGCAATCACTTTTTCCTCCTTTTTCGAAGGGCGCGGAATTTGATTTATATCATGGAAAAAGTTCCATAACAAACTAGGTTCTAGTGTTTTCATAATCCTGTGTTTTTTATTATGCGAACAACAAAGATACTGAAAAAGTTATCGAAGTTTGATATTTAGAGAAAAATACTGCAACCACAAATGGAAAAAGGCAGCCTCACCAGACTGCCTTTTCATTTTAAACAAACACAAACATATTCACAAGTACTAAAATATCTTTCACTAACTCAAATTCTTACGAAAGAAGAATTATGATAAAAATATTTTAGGGTTGTTTTTAATTCCCTTCTACGGGTATTTTTCAATTTTAATTCTGAAAATACTTTTCTCCACTCAAAATCAAGCGAAAAGCTTTCTCAAATTCTTTTTTACCTGACGATTTAAAAACCGAGCCTGCAGCACCAGCACTTTTAATCTCTGCCAAACTAACATAGTCGCTCAACATAGTCAGTATCAGGATTTTTAAATCTGGTTTTTTCTGAACAGCAAGCTTCGTTGCTTCCAAACCATTCATGATTGGCATATCAATATCCATTATCACTAAGTCCGGAGAAAGTTTATCCAACAAACTTAAAAATGACATCCCGTTTTCTGCTTCGGCAAT
Source organism: Paludibacter sp. (assembly GCA_003250325.1). Taxonomy (GTDB): domain Bacteria; phylum Bacteroidota; class Bacteroidia; order Bacteroidales; family Paludibacteraceae; genus Paludibacter. Next base: position 4,424 of record QKGU01000064.1, on the reverse strand, counting down.
CACTTTGCCAAACCCCTCATTTTCAACAAGAAGCTTAATGCCTTCTCTGAAGAGTAAATGATCGTCGACAATTATAATCTTATTCATTGAGCAGACTTTTTGTTGCAGGAAGATTAGTGATTCAAAGATAACACTAACCAGCATTACAATTCATGGTGTAAAACCTGAAATTTATTAGTGCAAACCCTTATTTTTACGTCATAATATGTTCTACCAAAAGAGCCAGAAATGAATTGTTCATTTCTGGCTCTTTATTATTGTTATTCTAAAGTACTATATCTCGAACAACTTATTTTTTATTGCAAACAACACTAAATTCAATGTGTTTTTTGTATATGTTTTTCTGAGCAATGCAGAACGATGTGCCTCAATTGTCTTAATACTAAGAAAAAGTTTTTCCGCAATTTCGCTTACCGTAAGACCGGAGCAAAAATGAATAAGAACTTCCTTTTCTCTGGCCGTAAAATGAATGTTAGAAACAATATTTCTATTTGTTTGGGCAGCTGGTTGCTGGACATTCATATTCAAAATTATTTGTCGCAATAAATCGTTCGAGAAATAACTTTCGCCAGTCAAAACTGTTTCAATCGCCTTCTCAAATTCTTTCTTTCCTGATGTCTTTAATACAAAACCTAATGCTCCTGCATTAATCATATCCTGATAGTTCTCTCTATCATTCAGCATTGTCAAGACCAATATCTTAAGGTCAGGAAACAATTCCAACGCCTTTTTAGTGGCATCACAACCATTCATCACCGGCATTTCGATGTCCATTATCACCAGATCAGGTTTATGTGTTTTCAGTTTTTCCAAAAACTCGCTGCCATTCTCAGCCTCGGCAATAACTTCTCCAAAACCATTGCTTTCCAGCATTAGTTTTATTCCTTCACGAAACAAGGAGTGGTCATCTACTATAATAATCTTTTTCATTTCATTGAGTTTTTGTAATTTGAATCTATAATCAATGCAAAATCATCAAATCCGGATTTATATCATTCTCTACAGGGAACTGAAAAATTGCAGTCATACCTTTTCCCTGTTTCGAATCGATACTTACTTTCCCTTTAAGTACTTGTACTCTTTGTTGAACATTCATTAATCCAAGCCCGGTATTCAGGTCTTTTATTTTTTTATAATCGAACCCGATTCCGTCATCACTATATTTTAAATTTATTTTTTTTTGCAAACTATCAAACTGGAAATCAACACTTACTAAAGTTGCTCTAGCATAAGTTAGTGTGTTTTTCAGAAGTTCTGTCGTTATTCTGTACAACGTAACTTCCAGAAAATTGTCAAAGCGGACATTCGTATCTGTAGAAAAATCAACGTGCAATTTTCCTGTCTCATTTATACGTTTTATAAAATCATCAATGGCCAAAACGTATCCCGATTTTAACAGAAGTTGAGAACTTAACCCTCTTGATAGTTCCCTTGCCGTTTGAATAGCCACTTCAATACATTGATTTCCCTTTTCTGTTATCAACAGTTTCTTTTGCTCATCATCATTTTCAGAAAGCCATTGAAAATACAGTTTAATGGTAGACAGTAATGGCCCCATTCCGTCATGCAATTCACTCGAGAATCGGTTTCGTTCTCTTTCTTCCACATTAACTGTTACGGCGAGAAGTTCTTTTTCGGCGTTCACTTTCTCCGTAATGTCTCGATTTGACACCCTGATACCCAGATACTTCCCATCTATGAAAATCGACCGACAAACGTGACCAATCCAACGAATATCTCCTTTCTTAGTTACAATTCGGAATATCAACTCAATACTATCACCCTCCTTTGAGTCCTCTGTGCGTTGAGCAACGTGATTCTTCCAATTTTCAAGATCATTTGCATAAACAATTTCATTCAGTAAATTAGGATTTTTCACAAATTCGTTGATAGTATAACCTGTAATCCGCAAAACAGAGGGTGACATGAATATTATCTGCTCATCTACTCCTTTCCAATACTCCCAATCGTAAGTAAAATCACTAATTGTTTTAAATTTTTGTTCCGATTTAAGCAATTCAGAGTTCAGCTTTTCGAGTTCAGCAGTACGCATTCGTACCCGGTTCTCTAATTCATTATTCAAATTTGCCAATTCTATCTCCGATTTCTTTCTATCATCGATATTGGTGTGAATTCCATACATCAACAGAGGCTTTCCTTTTTTTGTCCATGTTTTCACCTTTCCAACCTGTCTGATCCATACCCAATGCCCTTTTTTGTGACGCATGCGAATTTCTACTGAATGATAGGCCAATTCTCCGGAAATATGACGCTGAAGCATTTCATCGGCATAAGCAATATCATCCGGATGCGTTAAAATTTTCCAACCTTTCGGGCCTAAAAGCAAAGAGCCTAATTTTAATTCCAAAGGTGCATAACCAAGATTTTTTGCCCATATGTCATTGAACTTGATTTTTCCTGTTTGAATATTCCATTCCAAAGTACCTACACTTGCTCCATTCAACACATCTTCGAGCTGAATTCTGGTTTTGTTTAATTCTTCCTCTGTTCTCTTTCGCTCTGTAATATCATACAGTACACCAGTCCAATAACTGCTTCCATCCTCATTTCTTTCTGGTACGGATTCCAAACGTATCCACATAACTTTTTTATTGACAACAACGCGTCCTTCCCAACGAAAAGGCTGAAACCTTTTGTTCGCAATTTCATTCGCATTAGCAAACGACTCTATATCGTCTTTATAAATGAGATCGCTAAGAATAAAGATATTGTTTTCAAAATCCTTTTTGGTAAGTCCAAGAATTTCGGCAAATTTATCGCTGACAAACTCAACGGTATATGGTGAATCTATTGAACTTGCCCAATGCCGCCCCGTCCATTTATCGATAGCCAATACTTTTATGCGATACGAGCCTGCAGGCTGGCTATCAAATATTGTTTTGTTTAGTTTCTGGTCTTCTTCTAACGCTTTTAAGGTGTTTTGTAATTCGTTATTTTCGGTTTCAATTTTTGATTGTACGGACAAAAGGCTTCTGATAACATCTCTTGCCACAGATAAAGTTTCTTCCTTACTTTTGCCTGATGAACTTGCCGCGAGAAACTCCAAAGCTTTTTCCCGCTGTTCGCGTAAAATATTATATAAACTGTCTTCCATATTCTCGACAATTATTCAAAAACAATATCACTTTTTAAATATTTAGAAAATGTTAAGTATTGGGTAGTTTGCAAATATAATTATTAATTCACAATTTAATAATGTAAACAGCAACTTTAAGATATAAAAAAGAAGCCTTGTCAATGAATTTTGACAGGGCTTCAGTTGCAAAACTAACTCAAAAAATTATGTTATTCCACTTTTTCCGACGATTTTCTAAAAGCAACGTTTCGTGGACTTGCTTCCATAGCAGAACTCCATTTGTAGGTTCGTTCGTATGTTTGTTCCGCTGTAGTGCCATATTCATTTGTATGAATGACAATATTTACAGAATCGGCAGAAACAATTGATTTCAAATAATTTAATCTGAACGAAGCCATTCCCCATTTTGCATACGACGGATAGTCACCGTTGGCATTGTGGCGGAATTCCAAATGAATTTTATCATCATCGTAAGTTTTTGTACTGTCTGACACCAGATTGATGAAGTGAACCATATTATAACCCGGATAATCAAATTCAACGTTCAGATAATCACTTCCAATCCATATATTAAGGATGTTGATCTTATCGTCTCCTATGCTATCCTGTTCTTCCGGTTTAATTTTGAACACATCTTTTGTAAGCACCTGATATACGTCGAGTAATTGTATCTGAGTGGTGTCAGTAGTATCAGACAATACAAGATACTTCACGATAACTCTTTGTCCATCTTTTGGTATATAATTTACTAATTCGTTAATTGAAGTGTATAACACTTTATCGTTGTCCAGTCTCAGATAAAATTTTGTTGCATTGTCAGGATTTTCAACAGTTGCAATATCCACATTACTGTCATTGTAGTAACTATCGTTATCATCTTTACAAGAAATTAACAGAACAACAGCCATAATGACCCAAACCATTTTTTTCATAACATTCATATTTTAAAATCATTTTTGAAATTATATACACAAAGACGATTGAATAACGCAAAACGTTGCACAAAGAAAAAACTTTTTAGGAAAATACTTTACCATTTTCTAAAAAACAGAGACAATTTCACAAATGAGATTCTATTAAGTAAACATATTCGAAATGTTTACAGGTTCATTATAAAAAACAAATTTTAATGTTGATTGCTAAAAATGATAATTTCTTTTTATAATCAATAATTGGAATTAAAAATATGATTATCCGCAAAGTGTCCTATTGTAAATTTTCGATTTAAAATCTGGAGTATAAGAAACGGCAGTAATAAGCAGTCTGTCGAATATTTTTTCTCCAAAATATCTTCTGTTGAATTTATAGCAGAACTCATTGAGATAAA
>QKGU01000219.1 GCA_003250325.1 Paludibacter sp. | reverse complement strand
TGATTCAGCAATTACATCTTCAACTGTTCCGTATGGTAATGTTCTTTGGATGGATAATCCTCCGTGGAAAGCCAAACGGCCTCGGAATTTTGGAAGAATTTCGTAAATATCCATTACCTCCGGTTGGAATGGATTGAAACAATTTAAGCCAATATCCGATAAATCGTCAAACAATTCGTCGACATCACCACAAGAATGTATCATAACATATTTGCCTTTACTGCGCACATGTTGGTACATACGTTTGATATATGGATAAATAAATTCTTTCCATAAATCGTATCCCATGATAAGACCCTTTTGTTGTCCCCAGTCATCGCCAAAGTAAACAGCATCAATATCATATTCCAATGCTTTGTCAACTTGCGCAATATTGTATTCGCAAATTTTATTCATCAATTCATGTACAAATTCAGGATTTACATAAAAATCCATCATAAGGTCAGTCATTCCACGCATGCTCCAGGCTCTTTCATAAAGAGAAAATCCAATTTGGAATACACGAAACATATCTGGTTTTTTAGCTATTTCCGATTCAATATCTACAAAAAAACGAGGATCCAATGGATTTGGGAATTCGTAACCTTCCAAAGTAGGTTCGTGAAGTACAATACCTTTTGCATCACCAATATCTTTGTCTATACTACGATCCCAAATTACTTTGAAAACATCTTGAAATTGATCGTTTCCAAGATCATCAAAAAAACCGATATCGCTTCCTAATTGCAAAATGTGGTTTCCCAGCACTTCATCTAAATCGTCGACACCATAGTGTTTCTTTAATAATTCCTTTGGTTCAATTGTAAATTTGTGCGACCATGGAACATAAGGTGGTTTTTTACCATCCAGTACCATTTTGACTACTTCTCTCTTTGTCATAATACTATAGATTTGATGTTAGATAACAGATTTTATTTTATTGCAAAAATAGATTGATTTATAATAGAAAAATTTGCTCTAAATTGCAAAAACTAATACTATATTTGCAATATCAACAATTTGTGTAAATATATTCACCTTAAAATGTCGAAAATTGCATTAGAATACGTAGTTCCAAATGACGAAAGTTCATTTAAAGTTGCTGTATTTGAAAATTCACACTTTACATCACCATTACATTTTCATCCTGAATTTGAGTTGGTTTTGATATTAGAAGGAGACGGACTTTTTTTCTGTGGAGATTATGTAGGAAAGTTTAAGCCTGGAGATATTATGCTTTATGGAAAATCGTTACCACATTTCTACCTGAGTGACAAACGTTACTCTGAAGTTGATAACAAGTTGAAATGTAAATCTATTTATATACAATTCAAAGAAAATATTTTACCCTTTAGTTACAATGAAATGCCTGGTTTTAAGCAGATAACTGCCATTTTAAAATTAGCAGAAAAAGGTTTGATTTTTAGAAGCGAGAATAAAAATGAATTAATAATAAAAATCAATTCATTAATTGAACTTAAAGGATTAAATCGTATTTTAAGCCTATATTTCATCTTAAATGAACTTGGTGAAATCGAGAAACATGAAACCTTGGCATCAATCGGATATGAGAATATTAATACATCAAAAGATGAAATATTTCTGAAGACTGTGAATTATATCAATAACAATTTTCAATCGGAAATTAGTTTGTCCCATATTGCTCAAAATCTCAATATGAGTAATAGTTCATTATGTAGGTATTTTAAAAGGATTACAGGGAAAACTGTTTTCGATTATTTAACGGAATATAGAATTTCATATGCATGCAAACTCGTAGTGAATAGTGATTATAGAATATCAACTATAGCCTACAAGTCCGGCTTTAACAACATTTCAAATTTTAATCGACTGTTCTTGAAAATAACTGGCTACTCACCAAATGAATATCGAAAATTTTCGAAAGAAAATTTAGAGTGTACGACTTAAGTTTATAAAGTAATTTTTCTGGTATACCATTTCCTAACATATCAAAAAAATATTTATTAGAAGTATTGTGAAAGTTGAGCAAATTTTTGACTTGATCCGAAATCATTTGCATGTTGTGCAAATGTTGTGCAAATGCATTAAAACAAAAAGCTCAATGTCTGACAATCAGAGCATTGAGCTTTTACGGGTACCCAAAGCCGGAACAATTACCACTTGCTCATCGCCTGTTGCCAAAGGTTTTACATTCGATTTATTGGCAGCATAAAGCAAAAGTTTTTTCAAAGCTAGTTTTCCAGGATCAGTTCCCAGCATAATCACACGTCCTTTGCCAACGGAATTTTCAATTATTGCCGGTTTTTTATCGTGTGCTCCGCCAATGTAATTTGCCAACACATTTCCATTTTTGCTCCATAATGCTAAACTCCAAAGCGATGCTTCTGATTGTGGAATGGATAATTTAGCATCATAATCGAGCATAAAAGGCATTTCCTCAGCACGTCGCTTTGCACCGATTGGAATAATGGTTTTCACTTCAATCCCACTCCAATCCTCAATTTTTCCCAGAAAATGATTGGTGTGTTGCGCCCATTCTTCAGTCCGATAACCGCTTTGCGGTCCTAAAACTAAGGTGCCACCTTGTTCCACCCAATTTTTTAAGTGCTGTTGAAATTCATCGCTGATAACTGGCATTAGTGGAATAAAAATTAACTTATATTGCTTCAAATCAACCGATTGATATATCACATCTCTGAAAATATAAGCATCTGCCATAGCACGGTAAAAGCGATACGTCCAGTCCCAATAATAGTTGATACCGCTGGCATATTCTTCGAACTTAAAACCTGTTTCCGACTCATGACTATACAAAACAGCGGCTTCGGCTTTTGCTACGGGATTGTTCATCAAAAATTCCGACGATTTATCCAGCTCTGCACCCAATTCTTTTATTTGCTGATAATTAGACACTTCAGCACCAAAAGCCGAAATCACTGAACCATGCACCATTTCTTGTCCTGCTCGGTGCTGTCGCCACAACCAAAACATGGCTCCCTGACCACCGGAAGCGTAATTCATCCACAAAGCAGCCTTCATACTACCCGGAATTTGATGCAAGTACCAGGTCTGACCTTTGTCGCCTCCGCCCGAATAATTCGGTGCCGTTTCGAAAAGCCAGTGAAATCCCATTCCTTGTCCACGCAAACGGTCGTAATTGCTTTGAATTAAATCATACGCTTCAAAACTGTGGTAATTGTTGGTGGAAGTATAATCCAGATTTTTAAATAGTTTCTCGTAATCAACAGGTTGCTGTGGCATACCATCGTGTGTTATCGGCAACTTTGAATACTTACGAATGGCACGTAATTGAATGTCCTGATATTCTACAATCATATCGTTGGTGAAAGCTGCCCACGCAAAACGCAGTGAAGGATGATTCCAAACGGCAGGAGTAGGCATTTGAATTTGTTCAAATTTTTGATAGGTCTGACTCCATAAATCGGTGCACCAAAGTAGGTTTAAATTTTCAATGGTTTTGTAGCGTTTTTTTAACCAACTTTCCCATTGCTTTTTGGTTTCCTTGCTATAATCGGGCGAAAGCGAGAATTCATTGTCGGTTTGCCAACCAATTACACCGGGTTCGTTGCCAAATTCCTGCGCCATTTTGCTGCATATTTTTTCGGAATATTTTCGGTAAACTCTGCTGGTGTAACTACAATTCCGTCGACCGCCATGCGTTAATCGGATGCCTTGATCAGTAATTTGGAACATTTCGGGATGTTTTTCGGCTAACCAAGCCGGAGGTGTGGCAGTGGGCGTACCAAGAATGACATCGATGCCGTTAGCATGTAGTTTTTCTATAATTTTATGCAACCAGCTGAAATCATATTTGCCATCGGTAGACTCCATTTTGCTCCACGAGAATTCACCCATGCGCATCACGTTCATTTTCAGTTCCTTCATCCGCACAATATCTTTATCTATTTCGGATTCAGGCCACACTTCAGGGTAATAGGCAGCGCCGTAATAGAGTTTTTGTGAACCGATAAAACGTGTGTTTATATTGGTATCAAATTGATTATTAGTTGATATTTGGCTAAAAGCGGTAGGGAACAAAACTATTAAATAAGAAAAAAGGAAAGTGATTTTAAATATGCTTTTAACCATGACTTCAATTTATGCATTAATGTATAGATTTTATATTACTGACGTATAAAACACTATTTTTCCTTAATACAATAAATGATTTTCTTTACTTTAGAAACAGTTTGTTTAATGGATATTTCCAAAACAAGATAAAAATTAAATTATAGTAATCTTTTCATCATTTTATTTTAATAATTCATTTCTAGTTAAAAGCGGTATTTTTTAAACGACAAAATGTTGTTTTTGGTTATAACTTTTAATTTCTATTACAAGTTGGATGACTTGAAGCTTTATATAGACAAAAAGCTTACCTTATAAATTTGCACGAAACACACTTTTCATTTTTATGTTTTAACAGAAATTGGTTAACACCTTCCTATGACTCTTGCAATCGACTTTTGTAAATACATCCTTCTTTCCCAAGTTTTACACCTTCAAGTTGTCTCTCCCTAATCTGATTACGTCCCATTTCACTAATGGTAGTAAGAATTGATAAAATGAGTTTTGAAATAGGACTTCCCTTCCCATCTTCATTAATTGTAACCAAACACTGATTTATGAAATAATCAGATATCAATTTTTGATTTAAATAAAATAAGGTATTGAAATTGTAAAAAAATTACAATAATCAAAATTAACAGTACAATATTGTCCAAAAAATTAAACTTAAAAACAATAATTTAAAAATTAAATAAAATAATTACCCAAATAATCGAACGTTTATTTGGGTATCGAAAAACAGGGGAGGTTGACGGGATTTTGGTACAAAAAAATCCCCCAAAGTTATTTGGAGGAGAATTTTCTATCTAACTGCTAATTTCCTAATCTTCGTCATCGTATTAATATGCACTCCTGCAAGTTTTCCTGCTTCAGTTAATGACATTCCTCTTTTTAAATAATCAAGAGCTTTTCTGTTTTTGGGTTTAGACAAAAACTGTTGAACATCTTCCTTTGAACCTTGCACCCGACCTTTATAAACACCTCTTGCTTTCGCAAGTTTTACACCTTCAAGTTGTCTCTCCCGAATCTGACTACGTTCCATTTCACTTATAGTTGCAAGAATCGAAATAATGAGTTTAGAAATAGGATTTTCTTTCCCGTCCTCATTTATTGTAACCAATCCCTGATTGATAAAATAAACCGGTATCAATTTTTTATTCAAATATGAAAGGGTATTTAATATGTCCAACATATCTCTTCCCAAGCGATCAATGGTAATAGCATTAATTTTTGCTACTATCCCCTTTTCAATATAACTCAAGATTTCTTTTCCACCTGGTCTTTCAAAAAAAGGAATTGCACCCGAGCACTTATCTTCAATGACCAAATCAAAATCTTTTTCATTTAATCTTTGTCTATCGGTTCGTTGATCCAAGGTTGAAAC
>QKGU01000433.1 GCA_003250325.1 Paludibacter sp. | reverse complement strand
AGAGGTGATGAATTATTACAAAAGTCACCACGTAGATCTATTTATTAATGTGAGTGCGAGTGAGGGTGTGCCGGTATCAATAATGGAGGCTCTTTCATTTGGGATTCCGGTGTTGGCTACTGCTGTTGGAGGAACTCCTGAAATTATAGATAATGAGGTCGGGGAATTATTGTCACCGGATATTTCGGCTGTTGAATTATCTGAGAAACTGATTCGATTTGCAAAAACAGCGAGTGAAAACAAGAGGCAGAATGCTCGTAAACGTTGGGAGGAGCTATGCAGTGCGGAAAAGAATTATACTGATTTTGTTAGTTTTTTAAAGAGCGTTTAAATTCAGATGTTCAGATAAAATATGGAAAATACAATAGCAGAGTTCAAGAAAGTATTTGTTCATCTCATAAAGGAGAAAATACTATTATTTCGGTATTACGGACTGAGAACATCTAAAAATGCTAAGAAAAAAACTGTTATAGCCATATTTGATGGAAGGCGTGGTGGAATGGGCCTCACGGACAGATTAAAGGGAATTATTTCGCTTTTTGCATATAGTAAGGCAACCGGACGAAGTTTTAAGTGTGATTTTACCTACCCCTTCCAACTCAATACTTTTTTTACTTCGAATACATATGACTGGGAAGTCTCGAACGGTGAAAGATCTCAGAGTATTTTTGATACTCGGGTTTTAATTCTGCACGGAGAACCGGTAACTAGGTTGTTGTCTTTAAAAACTAAAAAACAGATTCATTCTTACATTAACCGGGATTATCTGGATGAGATAAACGGTTGTTACAATCAGACTTATAAATGGGGCGATCTTTTTAATGAACTATTTAAGCTGACTCCGTTCTTGTCAGATAGATTGAAGTATTTTCTTGATGAAATCGGACTGCCTTATATTGCCTGTCAACTGCGATTTATGTCGCTATTAGGCGATTTTAAAGAATATGATCGAATTCCGTTACCTAAAAACGAACAAAAATCGCTAATAAAACGATGTACTGAAGCTATTTTGAGATTGAAGGAGACTGAAAATAAACCGGTTCTTGTTGTTTCCGATAGTATAACATTTGTAACTCAGATGTCAGATTATGATGGAATTAAAGTTTTTCCGGAAAGAACGGTACATATTGATTGTGTAGATGAAGAAAATAAAGAGTTGTACAGCAAGCCGTTTATAGATTTTTTACTCCTTTCAAAAGCCGAAAAAGTGTATAATATAGTTGCCGGTGATATGTATCCAAGTGACTTTCCTCTTTATGCTTCTAAGATTAACGATATCCCGTTCGAGAGAGTTATTCTCTGATTTCAAATAAAGAGAGAAGAATACAAGCTGTTATAATGTTTCACCTTAATTCTGTATCGGCTGTTTCTTAGAAAATCGAACGATAATCAGGAATAAAAATACGGTTGGTTTTATTTTTAGCCAGGTAAAAAAGTTCTTTGGATTCAGAAGATAATTTATTCTGTCGGAAAGTTTACTGCACTTTATTGAATTAATAATAAAAGAGCTTTCTTTAAAGTTTTTCTTTGTTATATTTTTTTTGAACAAAGAATAGAAAGTGTAACCTAATCCAGCTAAATAATCATGATAAAACTCTTTTTCTGCCTTATATTTCTTTATTCTTAATTCCACCTCTTCCACATAACAGATGGAGGCTTTCACTCCTGAATAACCATAGTTTTTTGCTGAATTAGTAGTGTGTTCGGTATGATAATATAAATAGTCTGGAATAGATCCAATCTTCGGCGTGGCTAAAAGCATTTCGAGTACAAAAATACCGTCTTCTGTGTTGCAGGTGCGTGTGTCGACAAACGAAATTTGATGTTTATTTATTATTTCAGCCCTGAAAAGGTAATTCCAGAATTGGGTTGTATAATCACGATGTAAGATTTGTCGGATGGCTGTATCTCTTGAAGCCTTTTCTAATTCACACGGATATTGATATTTTAAGGATTGGTATTTTTCCCCTTCGGATAAATAATCGAATACAAAATTACAACGAACAACATCCAAATCCTCATTCTGTGCTTTGTTGTATAACAATTCGAACATGTTTAATTCGCAATAATCATCATGATCGAAAAAAGCAATATATTTTCCATTAGCATGTTGTAAACCCTCATTGCGGCTCAAACCAATATGTAAATTGGTTTCATTTTGGACTATTTTTATTCTGCTATCTTTCTCTGCGTAGGCTTTGGCAACTTTATCGCTTCCATCGGTGGGGCAGTCCAGAACAAGAATAATTTCCACCTCGCGTAATGTTTGGTTTGTTAATGAATCCAAACATTTGCTGAAGTGCACTCCTGCATTGTATACAGGAACAATAATGCTAATTTGAGGTTGAATACTCATTCTGAAAGTTATAATTTGACTTTTATGATAAACAGCTAAACAATGTCATATTTTCCACCTTTGAGCAGCTTGCCGTGAAGCAATCCTAAGAATATCGCTTTACATTTGAGGAGTGAATGATCTTCAAACATAATTTTTGCAATACGATAAATGACTTTATATTTATAAAAATTATATTTGGCTTTGGGTGGAATCTCACCGGGATGCAGATGCCAGTTTAGCCTGATATTTCTTATTATGTAATAAGTTCGCTGGGCTGAATAATTATTTAATTCAAATTTGAATTTTGTTTTTTTTGCGTAGCCTAATTCGTGAACCAGTCGTACTCCTGTAAAACATAGGGTTTTGTATCCCTTTTCACGGGCATGCAAACAATATTCAACATCAATTACATCGATCAAAAAATCTTCTCTGAATCTCAATTCGTTTGAAAACATTGCTAACGGATAAATTGAACCGGAAGTAATTGCAGCCCACAATTCTATGGATTCTTTTGTCTGATCTAGATTATCATAATTAGAACAAAAAACGGCAACAGAATGATTTTCAGAATTACGGATGTAGTTAATAAATTGTGGAAAACAATTCTCGTTGAACCTACTATCCTGATCCATGGTTAACATGTGAGTAAACCCGTTTTCTTTTGCCCAATCAAAACACTCATTGAATGGTTTTGCAAGATATTCGTTTTCACCAGTAGTTCGAACTTCTAAATGTTCTTGATTTAACTTTTCTATAAGTTCGTAAATATTAGAATCTTTTTGGGGCGTGTTTTCCCAAATAATCAAATGATTAACCCATGGCAAATAACTGAGGATATTCTTCTCCAATACCTCTATATTGGGATAATAAGAACTTACTATAGCACAAATCTTAAACATTAATTTATGATAAGGTTTGAATATGTTTCCTTAATATAAAACATGCCTAATCTCCGTCATTTAATATGTTTAATATCTGAGCCTGTTTTTTCAGAGACTTCAGTCGCTTTACAGAAATCGGGTTGTCTTGTCTGGATTCTTTATCCAGACTATATTTTTCGCTTTGAGTGAATTGTCTTTCAGTTGAATCGTAAATAATATTTTCAATATCGAAACCTTTAGCTTGGGCAAGAAGTGACATACTTTTCACGCTGTGAATGAAAAAATGACGTGGTGCATCAATCTGAAACCAGTTTTCTTTATATTTTCTGAAAGCAAATCCGTCACATAAAGGAATTCCGATAATCAGATAGCCGTTTGGTGATAGTATATCATAGATTGCAGACAACGTTTCATGTTGTGCTTCCATATGTTCAAATGAATGGTGCAACATAATCACGTCATATTTATCTTTAGGAGTGATATCACGGACATCTTTCTTTAATATTTTTAGTCCATGAAAATCAATGTCTTCTTTAATGAACGGATCAATTCCTGAAACGTGCTTATAACCACAAAGATACATCTGTTTAATAAGTCTTCCGGATCCGCAACCAACATCCAAAATAGATGCAGAATTATTTATATCCAGTTCTTTAAGTGTTTTGAAGAAAGGGAATGCTTTAATATACGAAGCCCATTCGGGGACGATATTCAAAAAGTACAATGAAATGAATGTTCGTTTGATAAATCTTTTAACCGTTCCATTTTCTTTGGTTTTCCCCTGAAAAGAAAAGTATTCATCGGCAGGATAGTACTTTGATATGTTTTCCGGAACCTGAACTAGTTGCAAACAACCACAATGGGAACAGCTCATATAACTAAAACCCTCACGAAGTCCAAACATCATTTCTTTGGCAATGATATGTTCATTGTTTTCCTGATTGTTACAAATTTTACACTGCATATTCATTTCCTTTTATTTACATTTTCTGTCCAAAGTACTTTTGCTGTTAATAGAAAATCTTTAGGTCTCAATTTTAAATCTTTATATACAACCAAAGGCCATTTCCAATTCACATATAAACTCATTGCAATACCACTCGAAAGAATCAGACTCCAAACGCCTAGCTCTGTAAATTTAAACATAAGCCAAAGTAACAAAACGGTAATAATTCCAGAAGCTATATTTGATTTAAAGAATGGTACTTCATTTCTGGCTAATAAGATATTGGAGGCTATGCTTTGGTTTTGTTCCAAAAACGAAAAAGCAATAAGCACAAACAGATATTTATTATCCAGCAACATAGTCTTACTCTTTATGAGTGTTAGAACAGGATTACCCAATAACATCATCCCGCATCCTAAAACGATAAAAACAGATAAAAGAGTAAGAAATCCTTTGATGTAAAGTCGTTTTATGTCATCCTGCTTTCCATGTACAATGTATTCAGATATTTTTGGAAAAAAAGTGGAAAACCAACCTACTCCAAGGCTGGCAATCAAATCCACAATCATTTTTGTTGTTCCGTATTGTCCAACATCACTCAATGTCAGAAACATCGGAGCCATAAGCACAACGGCTTTGGACCTTAAGAATACTCCTAATGAAGTGAGGCCTAATTTGATGGAATTGGGGGCTAACACTTTGATGGTTTCTTTTACTGTTTGTTCGGAATTTGCTGAAGTTGATAATTTTAATTTTGTTTCTCTATCGAAAAAAACATAATAGGAAACTGTCCGGTTGACTAAATCGCTCACTAATACACCTAAAACAAGGGCTATGATTTCTAAACCTAATAATAAAAGAATAATGGTGACAATAATTCTGATCGATTGTGACAATACAATGATTTGCATGTTTCGTTTTACGAGTCCCCGACCAGTTAAAATTGAAGAATAATAATAGGTGTAAAGTTCGTATGAAAGCAAAGCACCAAAAACGAACCAAGCAATCCAGATGGTTTGTTTATCACCACTGTATTTGTCAAGTACTACAGAAGAGAGGTAGTATGGGCTGACAAGAACAAATATCAATAAAAACGTTAGCGCAATAATGCTGTAATAGCGTCTCATTGCTTTTAATAATGTCTTTAATAAGCCGTAATCAACTTCTTTGGTTTCTGCAGCGGCAAAACCTTTCGATTTCAACTCTTTTACTCCGCTATATACATAAGTTACACTTCTGGAAAATGAATTTGAAAAACCTAAATCAAGAAGCGATGTAATGGTAATTAGTGACAGAAAAAGAGTCCAGATACCAATTTCTTCTGTTGGAAGTAAACGGAGGGTTATCGGTAAAACAACAATGCCGGACAATATCCTCATAGAGGTTGCCAGATAATTCCAAATTATATCTTTTCGTCCTATTTTCATTTAATCTATTTGTATTTCCACAAGGTAAGAACAAACTAAGAATTGTTGATTTTATTATTTTCCCTATAGTTCATTCAGCAAATTGGCCATAATTGCACACTGCTGTTTTCTGGAATATTGTTGATAACCTTTTGATTGCGAAACCAGTTTTCCTTCTTTGTAGTTTGCATAAAGTTTCATTATTGCTTTCTTAGTCGCTTGCAAATCATCAAAGTCAACAATCAATCCGCTTTGCGTTTCTTCCAATAATGTTGCAACATCGCTTTCAGGAGGACCTATCACAAGAATTGGTCTTTCCGATGCCATATATTCGTAAAATTTTCCGGTAAGAATTCCTTTGGCATTAGGAGTGTTGTTGATTAACAGCAAAAGAACGGGTGAAGACTGTTGATAAGCTATAGCCTCGGAATGAGGCAAATATCCAACTTTGTCAACAAATTTTGAAAGTTTCAAAGCATCCAGCTCTTTTAAAACTGCAGATTCCACATTTCCAACAAATCGTATCTTCAAATTTTCGGCGAAATGAGAATCTTCAACAATTAATTCGGATAAGGCTTTCCACAAAGTCTTTGGGTTTCGGGCTGCATTCAAGCTTCCGATATGCACCAACGAAAAATATGTATCCTCGTATTGTGTGTTTTTGACTACATCTTCTTCATCATATCCGTTGTGCACAAGATCGACTTTACGACCTGCAAGTTCGGATAACTCCGAACACCATGTAGGAGTAACACTTGTTACCACATTAGCACCTTGAAGCACTTTTCGCTCAAACCGATGATGAATTTTATCCGCTATCCAACTTAGATTAAGTTCTCGGTAGAAATCGATATTAGTCCAGGGATCTCTAAAATCGGCAATCCATGGAGTTTTTGTTTTGTTATGTAATTTGCGGGCAATAAGATGCATGGAATGTGGCGGTCCGGTCGATATTATTGCGTCCACATGATTCTCCGATAAATATTTTTTAAGAAAACGAACGGAAGGCTTTACCCAAAAGACACGAGGGTCAGGAATTAAGAAATTCCCTCTTAATGCAAGTGCAATTTTATGCATTTGTCCTTGTTTCTTATTTCCTTCGGCAAAGGATACATTTACTTTTTGTCCTTTCTTGCCAATAAGAAATTTGTATATCTCGTATGGCTCCCAGATGTGATTTTTTATCACTTCCAGATTTGGAGAAACGTCTTTAAGTAAACTATTATCTTCAACTGCAAAATCGGGGTTTTCGGGCGTGTAAATAATCGGTTCCCAACCGTACTGGGGCAAATATTTGGCAAATTTCAACCAGCGTTGAACCCCGGCTCCGCCGGATGGTGGCCAGTAATATGTAATGATTAAAACCTTTTTCATATTTATTCCGGACTTTTCGATTTTATCAGATAATATCCGGCAGTTGTAAAATAATTTTTGATGTATGGAATGGAGGCAATAAGTTCATTCAGCTCACGAGGCTTCAACCCGAATTTTATCTCATAGTTCGGGTTGATGAAGAAAAGTGTTTTGGCCACTTCCTCGTAATCATTTTCGTCGCAATACTGTTCGAAACAACCCAAACTGATTCCTGTGTCTTTTATTTCGAGCAAGGTATCAACTTTTCCATCGCTTTCTCCGAAAAGTTTGAGAATTGTTTTGTACAAAAATGTCGGGAAAAGATGGAAGTAGGGCAGATGCGACAAAATCCTGTTTTCGCAGATCTGCTGATGTCCCCCAAACGGATTTTGCCACGGTGGAAAAGCGAAAAACGCAACTCCATCCGGTGCCAGCCATTTTCTCATTATTCCGAGAAATTTGCTTTGGTCATGAATATGCTCAATAACGTCCCTCAAAAAGATAATATCGAACTTGCCGTCGAAATCGTTGGAGTTGTAAATGTCCTCGCTGATAAGCGTTATGTTGGCCGCTTTCGGGTGCGAAGCGTAAAACTTTCTTCCTTTCTCAATTTTAGGCGCGCTAAAATCGACTCCGGTACAAATGCAACCCATATCGAGGAAAGGTTTCAGGTTCCCTGCCTCGCCACAACCAATTTCCAACACCTGCATCAGCGGTTTTATCTCTTTTTTTTGCTGAATAAACGGAACAACATACTTTTGAGTGGAAATTACCTGTTCGTTGATGTATTGTGTAGGGTCACTATGTCGCTGTTGCATGCTTTTGTCTTATAAATTATTCTGTGAGACTTTTCCCGTCTGCGAGACACTCAATTTTTTTATTATCCCAACGTATCAATTGCCTTTTTCAGACGCTCGATGGTTTCTTCCTTTCCGATAATTTCGGTGATGTCGAACATGTGAGGTCCTTTAGGTTCTCCCACCACCGACAAACGGAACGCATTCATAATTCCGCCAAGGTTATATTCTTTTGCCGTAATCCATTCCTTAACGATGGTTTCAGTGTTTTCAGCCGAGAAATCGTCGATTGCTTCCAGAGTCTGGATAAGTCCTTCCATTTGTGCCGGAGTTTCTGCTTTCCAGCGTTTCTGAACCGTTTTGGCATCGTATTCGGTTGGAGCTTTGAAAAAGAAAATGGATTGGCCCAGCAGTTCGTTCACGAAATTAACGCGCTCTTTTACCAATGATACAATTTTCTCCAGTTTCTCCGAATCTTCAATTATGTCGTTTTCAATCAATATTTTTTGGAAAATATCGGCAATTTCCCGATTCGATTTTTGTTGCAGGTATTTATGGTTGAACCATTTCCCTTTTTCGTAGTCGAATTTTGCTCCACTTTTGCTTACACGGTCGAGCGAGAAAAGTTCGATCAGTTCCTGCATACTGAAAATTTCCTGTTCTGTTCCTGAGTTCCAACCCAACAAAGCCAGGAAGTTAACCACTGCTTCGGGGAAATATCCGGCTTCGCGGTAACCTGACGATGGTTCGCCAGTTTTCGGATCTTTCCAGTTGAGCGGAAATACCGGAAATCCGAGGCGGTCGCCGTCGCGTTTGCTAAGTTTTCCGTTGCCTTCGGGTTTCAGCAGGAGTGGGAGATGGGCAAATTCCGGCATATTGTTCTGCCAGCCCAGGTATTGATAAAGCAGCACGTGGAGCGGAGCCGATGGCAACCATTCTTCACCGCGAATAACGTGCGAAATTTCCATCAGGTAATCGTCCACCACATTGGCCATGTGGTACGTTGGAAGTTCGTCCACCGATTTGAACAACACTTTGTCGTCGATAACAGATGAATTTATCACCACTTCGCCACGAATCAGATCCTGCACTTTTACTTCCTGATCGGGTTCAATTTTTATACGAACCACGTATTGTTCGCCATTGCTGATGCGGGCATTCACTTCGTCGGCCGGGAGTGTTAGCGAGTTGGTCATCATGTCACGCGTTTTTGCGTCGTACTGGAAGTTGGCTATTTCGCTGCGTTTAGCTTCCAGCTCGGCAGGAGTGTCGAAGGCAATGTACGCCAATCCGGCCTCCAACAGCTGATCGACGTATTTGCGATAAATGCCTTTGCGTTCGCTCTGGCGGTATGGAGCGTGAGCTCCATTGCTTTCGGCAGCAGCACCTACGCCCTCGTCGATGGTGATGCCCAACCAGTTGAGCGACTCCACAATATATTCTTCGGCTCCGGGAACGAAACGCGCCGAATCGGTATCTTCGATACGGAGCAACATGTCGCCGCCGTGTTTTTTTGCAAAAAGGTAATTATATAAAGCGGTTCGAACGCCGCCGATATGTAAAGGCCCTGTCGGACTGGGTGCAAAACGCACTCTAACTCTTCTCATTAAAAGCTGTTTTTTATCTTGTGAACAAAATTTGATGTAAAGCGCAAAAATAACAAAAATTGTTGGAAGTTGGGCTGCATGTTTTATAAACTCGATTCGCGAATGCTTTAATTTTAATTCTGGTCGCCGGCATCCTTCATTTTTATCGAAAAACAACAAATCCATTTTGAAATTCGAAAAAAAACGCATTACTTTGTGACGCTTAAATAAGAAAAACTTCAAAACGTCGAAGACTTTTGAACGTTTTATGTTTGTAAAATATTGAAGTGTTTGGGCATAAAATAAAATTTCCATGAAACGGATAAAGACATTGTGTGTCATATTGCTGATTGTTTTTTTCGGAAGCCTGTATCAGGGAGCAGTGTTGCCTTTTTTGGAAGGACTGAAATTTGGAATTACTTCCGCGAAATATAATCTGGATCACGACCAGAAAACGGAAAACTTCATTCTGATGGATGTGGTGACAAAGCAGATTGACTATCTGGAAAAAACGGAAATAAACCGACTGACGGGAGAAACGGTGATGACGCGCCCGACAAATATGACCGTGATGATTCATGATCTGCCCGAAAAACCGGCATGGTGGGGCATTTCGAAAATCGTTTCGTTGGCTTCGCTGCTCGTGATGCTGGCTTTGGGAGTCTGGATACCGTTTTTGGTGGTGAAAGTGGTGCGCTCGTTGCAACATTCTGCCGTTTTCGACCGAAAAAATTTGGTTGCCATCAATCGTATAGGAGTGATTTTACTCACTATGGGTGTGTTGGGAACTCTTTTACAGGTGATGAATATCGCTTCGGCACAGGCCATGGTCGATCTGACGAATTACCGTTTCAGTTACGAAAAAGCAATTGATTTTAATCCGCTGATTATGGGAATCGTGGTGCTGATCATGAACGAAGTGCTGCGCATTGGCACCGAAATGAAAGAAGAACAGGATTTAACGATTTAAAACAACAGTAAACGGTAAACAGTTAGCAGTTGACAATCAACAATCAACAATAGACAACTCATAATTCATAACACATAACTCATAATTAGATAAATGCCGATAATAGTAAATTTGGATGTAATGATGGCGCGACGGAAGATTTCGTTGAACGAACTGTCGGAACTGGTGGATATTACGCCGGCCAATTTATCTATCCTGAAAACCGGAAAGGCTAAAGCTATCCGGTTCAGTACGCTTGAAGCATTGTGTAAAGTGCTCGATTGCCAGCCTGCGGATATTCTCGAATATCGCGACGAACCCATTCGTTGAAAATTATTATTCCCTTCCCTTTTATTGATAATTAGTAATTTTCACTCATTCTTATCTTTTTCTTTTTTTTTTCTTGTTAAAAATGAGTTGTCCGAATAAATTTCCGACAATTTAACATGTCTAAAACTTTGTTATAAATATAGTCTTTTAAGACCTGAATAGAAAATAATTTCTATTTTTGCCTAAATGACTGTATTTAAATTTGTTTAGTTAGATAAAGCGCGATTTAATAAAAGCTCAGATTTAAACCAAAACCTCACAGATAGATAGTTCTAATATAAATTTTATTTGTTTGATACAATGAAAAATGATACTTTTTGGAAAGTTTTGCTGGCTATATTTTGTGTATTTGTTTTTTTTAAAATGCAAGCTCAAACTATACTTACTCCCGGCGATATAGTAATAGTTAACGTTAATGCAGATGATCCTGATTACTTTGACTTTGTACCTTTGGTTGATCTTGAAACGGGAACCATTATTAATTTTACTGACATTGCATGGACAGGAACATCATTTGCAACAAACGAAGGAACAAAAATATATACTGCAAGTGCTCCGGTTACAAAGGGAACAGTTCTTTCTTATACTGGAACAAATACAGGTGACTGGACGTCCTCTGGAAGTTATAATGCAGCTACAGGGGGTGATAATTTACTGGCTTATCAAGGAACTGCTACAACACCTACTTTCCTTTATGGCATTGGGTGGGCAAGTGCTTCTCCGTGGATAACAACAGGAACGGTAACTACGAATAATTCTTATATTCCAACAAATCTGAGTGAAGCTGCAAAAACAATTGTGACATTAGGATCATTGGATAATTATCGATATGATGTGACAAAAGGTGTCACAGGGACAAAATCTGAATTGTTGTCCTTAATTGCAAATGTTGGAAATTGGCAGGGTGATGATATTAATGCATTTTCTCAAATTACGGAATCATTTACTATAAATGAAGAAGTAGGTCCGGTAGTACCAACTATAACTGTAACAGAGATTGAGGTTCCTACTATGGAAACTTATGTAAACACTACATCAATAGAAACCATAAATGTAAGCGGAGTTAATTTGAATTCAGATATATCTTTATCTCTAAGTGGAGCTAACCCAACAGCATTTGAGCTAAGTACAAATGTAATTCCTCAGTCAAATGGGGTGACCACAAATACGATTGTTTCTATTAAATACAACCCTACTGAAGTGGGAACGCATACTGCCACTTTAACTTTATCGAGTCAAGGTGCTGATGCTGTGATTCGTGATTTGAAAGGAGAATCGTCATTGAAACCATCAATTCCTGATGTGATTATTACAGAAGTTTATGGCGGTGGTGGTAACTCTGGTGCGCCATATCAGAATGATTTTATTGAACTTTACAATAACACAGAATCTTCGATTGATATTAGTGGTTGGAGCATACAGCACTATAGTTATAATGGTACATCTGCAGGTGTGACTACGATTCCTGCATCTACTTCACTTGCAGGTAAAAAGTACTTCCTGATTCAAGGAGCTGGAAGTGAGTTAAATGGACTTGCTCTTTCAGATCCCGATGTAATTGGAACCTTTGCTCTTGCTGCAAATGCCGGAAAAGTGATATTGTTTTCAACTTCATCCTTACAAACTATTGATGGTACTTTGGCTTCTATTACAGGTAATGAAAACTTTGTAGATTATGTACCTTATGGATCTACTGCAGTTCCTGTATGGGGAAGTTCAACAGTGAATTTATCAAATACTACTTCCGCTTCAAGAATTATGGTAGCTGGCGAATATAAATATACACCCAATATTGGTTTAGACTTTGAAGTTGTTACTCCAAATCCACAAAATTCAGGATTTACAACTGCTGTAGATGAAACCGCGTTAAATAATAAAAACGTCTCAGTTGAAAACGGCAAAATCAAATTCATTGCTGTAGCCGGCGAAACAATAGAAGTGTTCAACGCTGTCGGACAAAGATTAATTTCTCAAACCACGTTAGATGGATTGAACAGTATACAGGTAACTGCCCGTGGTGTAGTATTGGTAAAAATCGGAGCACGCATTTCGAAAGTGATTATGTAATCTTTTTTCAAGAAAAAACTAAATAAATGAAGGTTGTCCATTCGGGCAACCTTTTTTTGTTTGGAACTCTTCCTAAACCTCAAAGCGTTCGAAGAACCTTTGAGAGTTTTAATATTTTTAGGTAGCTAAACTCTTCAATGTCTTGCAGACGATTGAAGGTTATTTGCAGCCCGGATATTCTGCATTAGTTTCTTATATCCTGCCCGTTGCACTGCCGAATAGCGGAATGCGGCATTGAACTGTTCTTTGGTCATGTTTTGCCATGTTTCGGCAGTCCAGTTCAACATTCCGGGAAAAGCAGTAAGGGCTTGTTCGTGGTGCGGATGTGCCCATTTTTTATTCCACGGACACACATTGGCGCAGATATCGCAACCATACATTCGGTTGGAGAGCAACGGAAGAAATTCTTCGGGAATCTCTTTTTTGTTTTCGATGGTGAGGTACGAAATGCAACGGCGTGCATTCATTTCGCGTGGTGCTAAAGCCCTGGTCGGACAGGCGTCGATACAGCGGGTACATTTCCCGCAATGCTCGACCATCGGCGTGTCGTATTCTGTTTCGGCATTTATCATCAGTACACCAATAAAGGTGAACGTTCCGAGTTGGGAACTAATCAGCAGCGTGTTTTTTCCGATCCAACCCAGTCCGGCACGTTCGGCCCAGCGGCGTTCGAGCACCGGTGCCGAATCTACAAAAATATGCTGATGATCTTTCGCAACAATGCTTTCGCCATATTCCTCAACGAGCTTCTGTTCGAGCAACGCGAGTTTTTCCTTTATAATGGTGTGGTAGTCGATAGCGGAATAAGCGTATCTGGCTATTTGTGGAGCAGTGGAAATTTGTTCTTCGTCAGGGAAATAGTTGAGCAGCGTCACCACTACCGATTTGCAACCGGGAACGAGCAATCGTGGATCGGTTCGTTTTTCGAAATTGCGCTCCAGATAATGCATGTCGCCATGTCGTCCTTCGTTCAGCCAGCTGCGGAGATAAACCGCATCTTCTTCCAAAAAATCCGCCTTTGCAATGCCACAGGCATCAAAACCAAGCGATAAAGCGGTATCTTTGATAAAGCGGTTCATCAGGCTGACATGTATTTAATCAAATAACGCTCCATTCTCATGAAGCGTTATTTGTAAAATTATTGGTTACAGATTTTTCTTTATTTCGCTTTCCAGTTCCGGGAAACTCAGGTCGCGGGCAATAATATCCCCTTTTTTAGACATCAGGAAAGTGGTCGGGATCGATTGAATATTGAAGGTTTGAATGTAAGGAGTGTTTACTCCGTTCGCGTCGCGTACACATACCCACGGGATATTTTCTATCGACTGTTCCCAAAGCAGTTTGTTGTTGTCCAGCGAAACCTGATAGATATCAAAACCTTTGCCGTGATATTTGTTGTACAGTTCACGTAAAGCAAAAGTGTAGGCGACGCTTTCCTTGTCGCTGTAAGCCGAGAAATCGATGAGTACCACTTTTCCTTCAAATTCCGAAAGTTTACGGATGTTGTCATTTTTGTCCGGAAGTGCAATGTCGATATATCCTTTACCAGCTTCTTCCATTAACTGATTCCAATTTCGTTGTTGGGTTTCTTTCCTTTCATTTTTTATTGCATCCATCACTAAGCCATAAATGTTCTTAGTGCGTATATATTCCGGCATGTAAACATTATAAGCTGTTGCCACAGCTCCGCAGTATTTCCGATCGTCCTTGTCGTAAGGCGTAAACAGGTAAGTGCCGTTTACCTGCTGATACAACGCAAAATAAGCTGCTGCCGAACGAGGATCTTCCAATATCAGCTTTTGAGCCATTTGTTTGTGCGCATCGATATCCTTTTTAATCTCTTCAAGTTTGGCATTTTTCGCTACCTGATCTTCTGTTTTTCTCAATTCACTAATCTTAATCTCGATGTTCATCAGCGATTTTCTCAATTGCTGAATTTTTGAAGAGGCATACGAGCCGATAATTTTATAATCGGTGGCAAATCCTTCGTTCTGTGTGTCGATGGTTATTTCTTCGCACGAATCCACCGCAAAAACAATAGATTTATTGCTAAGCTTCAGACTGTAAAAATCGGGATATTCCGGACGTGGAGCTTTAAACTTGTATTCTCCGTCATCGCCAAGGGTAACGGAATCGAGAATGTTCGATTTCATTAAACCATCGTACTGAAGATACAGCTTTTCGCCTTTCGCATCTTTTACGGTTCCACTTATTTTGAAACTGTTTTTATCGTTACAGGAAGCCAGCAAAGCAATGGCCAGAAAACTAAGTATTAATTTTTTCATATTAAAATACCAGCGGTTGAAGAGAAGTTTTCTATTCCTCCGTCAAAAGGAGGAATAGTTTATGATTAATTTGTTTTGAAATCGTATTTTACTTTTGCCAGTTGATCATTGGCTTCTACTATCTTTTTCTTCAGATTTTCTTTGTAGGCAGCCAGTTTGTTTTGTAGTTCAACGTTTCCAACCGACATCATTTGTACAGCCAGAATTGCTGCATTCAACGCTCCATTGATACCTACAGTGGCAACCGGAATTCCCGGAGGCATTTGCACGATAGCAAGCAGTGCGTCCATTCCGTCGAGCGAAGCGTTGATAGGAACACCAATTACCGGTAATGTAGTCATTGAAGCGATAACGCCGGGTAAATGCGCTGCCATACCTGCTGCGGCGATAATTACTTCTATTCCGTTTTCGCGGGCGTTGGTCGCAAATTTTTCCACTTCTTTTGGAGTGCGGTGTGCCGAAAGAGCATTTATTTCGAATGGAATTTCAAACTCGTTTAATAAAGCCGCTGCTTTTTCCATTACGGGCAAGTCAGAAGTGCTACCCATAATAATACTTACTTTTGGTTTCATTTTTATTCTCTTTTATTGTTTTTATTAAGTACGGAATAATATTTATTAATATGTTTTACGAACACAACACTCAGAGAAACTGACTTGTAACTTGTAACTCGTAACTATTTACTTGTAACTACTTATTTGTTTTTCTCAAAATTATAATAGTCGGAGTACTTCGCTCGCGATTCTGTCAGCAGAATCTTTTTCAGCCAGTTTCAGAATATTTTCGCTCATTTTCGCAAGTGCCTTATCGTCATTTATCAACTCCAGCGATTTCTGAATCAATAGCTCTTTTGCTTCCACATCTTTTATCAGAATGGCGGCATCTTTGCGCACCAAAGCCAATGCATTTTGCGTTTGATGATCTTCCGAAACGTTTGGCGACGGAATCAGAATCACTGGTTTAGCCAATAAGCAAAGTTCCGATATTGAGCTGGCTCCCGCACGCGAAATCACCAGATCGGCAATGGAATATGCATAATCCATTCTCGAAACAAAATCGGTAACAAGCAAATCTTTCGACGCAAATTCCTGACTGGCTTTTCGTGCGTCTTCGATATATGTTTTTCCGGTTTGCCAAATAATTTGAACACCAGAATTGGCCAACTCGCCCAAATGAGCAATGATACTTTGATT
Source organism: Paludibacter sp. (assembly GCA_003250325.1). GTDB lineage: Bacteria > Bacteroidota > Bacteroidia > Bacteroidales > Paludibacteraceae > Paludibacter. The sequence goes on along the minus strand of QKGU01000433.1, from coordinate 14,189 downwards.
AATTGTTCTCGCTCCCAGGCTTCCACCGACTACCAGAATTGTCTTTTTCGACTTTTCGAATCCGAAAAACTGATAAGCTTCGTCGGCTTTTGGTTTTACCGCAAATAAATCCTGACGAACCGGATTGCCGGTAAGAATGATTTTTTCTTTCGGGAAAAATCGTTCCATTCCTTCGTAGGCCACGCAAATGCGTTTTGCTTTTTTTGCCAATAACTTATTAGTAACACCGGCGTACGAATTTTGTTCCTGAATCAAAGTTGGAATTCCAAATGATGTGGCCGCCCGCAGGGTAGGAGCGCTGGCATAACCTCCCACGCCGATTACTGCATCAGGTTTAAAGCGTCTTATGATTCTCTTCGCCAGCGCAAGGCTGTTCATCAGGTTCCAGGCGACTTTGATGTTGCGAAGCATGTTTTTTCGATCCAGTCCGCTAATAGGCAATCCTTCGATAGGGTAACCTGCTGCCGGAACACGTTCCATTTCCATTCTACCTATGGCACCAACAAAAAGAATCTCTGCATCCGGAATTTGCTTTTTCAATGCATTGGCAATGCTGATAGCCGGGAAAATATGTCCTCCCGTTCCACCGCCACTGATAATAAACTTGCTTGCCATAACTGGTTGATTTAAGTGATGAACTTGTAATTGAAAAAACGTATCAATAACTTAAAACGGAAATAATGAATCATATTTGATGTCAAAGATAATCATTCCGTTTTTAACCCGAGATAAATGTAAACTTATAAATGGTTAAAGATTTTCAAATTCTACTACAGGCAGATCCTCTTCAGGTACTTCAGGAGTGTATTCCTGCTCTTCTTTCATTTGTCGGGTAATGCCGAAAATGATCCCGAAATAGATACATGTTATCAGAATAGACGTTCCACCACGACTGATTAACGGCAATGGCTGACCGGTTACCGGAATCAAACTGGTGGCGACCGACATGTTTATAAACGTTTGTATAACAATCATCAGCGAAAGACCGATAACGACGATTGCCGGAAAAACAGAGGAACATTTGGTGGCAATCCGACCTGCCCTGAAAAGTAAAATAAGGTATAGAATAATCACAAATATGCCTCCAAACATACCCATTTCTTCTACAATAATGGCGTAAATAAAATCGGAATATGCCTGTGGGAGGAAATCACGCTCCACGCTATTACCTGGCATCACACCGAACACACCGCCTCGTGCAATGGCGATTCGTCCGTGCTGCACTTGTCGGTTGTCGTCCGTGATTTCATATTTTGCTTCTTCGCTGTTTTTTTCTGTTTTAAAACGGTCGATACGTGCTACCCATGTGTAAGCGCGGTCGAATGCTTTAGGCATCGATTCTTTTGGGACTGCTTTCACCATTGTAAAACCAAGGATCAAAGCCAATAAAAGAGTTCCGGCTAACATGCCTAATCGTTTGAGCGAAATTCGTCCGATAAACATCATGATGAATACCACCACGAAAAGAATAAAGGCAGTGGAGAAATTCTCGAAAAGAATTAGCGGACATATTAATGCCACGATAATCAGGATGTTTCTGAAATAGATTTTCTCGTCTTTCTGCGTGTCTTTTATTCTCGATATCAAATCGGCAGCCACAATAATCACCGAAAGTTTTGCCAGTTCGGAAGGTTGAAACTGAACTCCCATAATCACCAGCCAACGGGTGGCGTCATTTTCACTTTGTCCTTTGAAAAGTACCCAGATAAGCATGAAAAACGAGAGGAACAATCCGGCATAAGACATAAGTCGGATATATCTGTACGGAATGAGATGAACGCCGAATGCAATCAGAGCTCCACCTGCTAAAAATCCGACATGGCGAAGCATGGGTGCTGCGTGACTCGAAGCTTTATAGGCCAGCGTACTCGATGCGCTGTACATTTCGATAGCCGAAACCACGCACAACATGATGAACACGATCCACAGAATCGGGTCGCCTTTCAGGTATTTTTTGAGCAGGTTTTCCATACGTTTTTTTTGAAAAATGTTTTTAGAGGTTTCTTACACAATGTTTAAATTGTTTCCCTCTGTCTTCGTAATTTTTAAATAAGTCAAAGCTCGCGCAACATGGCGATAGCAATACAGAATCTCCCTCGTTTGCCATTCGGTAAGCACTTTCCACAGCCGCTTCCATTGATTTTACATCAACAATGTTTTTTACTTTTCCATCGAAGAAAGTGTGTAAAGCTGAGTTGTCAAGTCCCATGAAAATCATTCCTGTTACTTTCTCGTTTACCAGTTCTTCAATTTCGGAATAGTCGTTTCCTTTGTCTGTTCCACCGAGTATCAGTATGACTTTCGTTTTCATACTTTGCAGAGCGTACCAGCACGAGTTCACGTTGGTGGCTTTCGAGTCGTTAATAAAACGAACATTCCGTACGGTAGCTACATATTCCAATCGGTGCTCAACACCCTGAAAATCCTGTAATGATTGACGGATATTTTCCTTCTTTACATTCACGATAGTTGCTGCAAGTCCTGCTGCCATTGAGTTGTATGCATTGTGCATACCTTGCAATGCTAATTCAGTTGTAGGCATAGAAAATAAAGTATTAAGTGTTGATATTATTAATTCGTCTTTTTCGATAAATGCTTTTGTCTTTTCCGATCTTTCGATAGCAAACGGGAAAAGAGCGGACTGGATATTTCTTTTTGCTAATTCCGCTTTGATTACGGGGTCGTTTTCCCAGAATATCAAGGCGTCATCTTTTGTCTGGTTCTGTAGAATTCTGAACTTTGAATCGATGTAGTTTTGGAATTTATAATCGTATCGATCCAAATGATCGGGGGTGATATTTAGTAAAATGGCAATGTCCGCTTTGAATTCGGTCATTCCGTCGAGTTGGAAACTGCTGAGTTCCACCACAAAATAATCGAAGTTATCGTTGGCAACCTGTAACGCAAGACTATGTCCTACATTTCCGGCAAGTCCAACGTTTAGTCCCGCATTTTTCAAAATATGATACACGAGCATTGTTGTCGTGGTTTTTCCGTTACTACCGGTAATGCAAATCATTTTTGCATTTGTATAACGTCCGGCAAATTCGATTTCGGAAATAATTGGAGTACCTATTATTTTCAGCTTTTTTATTAATGGGGCTTTGTCGGGTATTCCCGGACTTTTTATTACTTCATCGGCATTCAGAATCAGGTATTCAGAATGCTTTCTTTCTTCCCAGGAGATGCCATATTGGTCCAATAAAGCTTTGTAAGCTGGCTTTATTTCCGATAAATCGGATAAAAAGACATCAAATCCTTTCTTTTTAGCAAGAACGGCAGCTCCGGCACCGCTTTCACCACCACCTAATACGACTATTCGTTTCATATCGCTTTATCTGATTTTCAGTGTTATAATTGTTATTGCAGCAAGAATAATTCCTACAATCCAGAAACGGATAACGATTTTTGACTCGGGCATTGCTTGTAGTGGATGTTGGAAAAGAGCCTGAATACCGGAATTTCCAGGCTTCTGAAAATGATGATGTAAAGGAGTCATTCCTTCACCGGTACGCCTTTTTGTAAATTTGAAATAGGATACCTGCATCATTACTGATAGGCTTTCGACAAAGAACACACCGCATAGAATTGGAATCAACAATTCTTTGCGCGTTACAATGGCGAAAACGGCGATAATTCCTCCCAACGTCAAACTGCCGGTATCGCCCATAAAAACCTGAGCAGGGAAGGAGTTGTACCAGAGAAATCCGATAGTCGCTCCGATAAATGCTCCGGCAAATACCAATAACTCACCTGTGCCGGGTAGGTACATGATATTCAGATAGCCGGCATAATTCACGTTACCCGAAACGTAAGCCAGAATCCCTAGAATGATTCCCATAATTGCCGAAGAACCGGTTGCCAATCCATCCAATCCGTCGGTGAGGTTTGCTCCGTTGGATACGGCAGTAACAATAAAAATAGCAACGAAAACAAACAAAATCCAACCGTAATCCTGAGCCTTTTCACCGGCCCATTTGAATGCATCAGCGTAGTCCAGATTGTTATTTTTGAAAAATGGAATGGTTGTTTTCGTCGATTTTACATCTTTCTTTGCATATAATACCTCCTCGACACGTTGTGTGTCGGCTCCTTTTACTTCAATGTTTTCGCGAATCACGGTGTCCGGACTCAAATACATGGTCAAGCCAATGATTAAACCTAAACCTACTTGTCCAACAATCTTGAATTTCCCTTTCAATCCTTCTTTGTTTTTAAGGAAAACTTTGATATAATCATCCATGAAACCGATAGTTCCTAACCATACGGTGGTAATAATCATAAGTAAAACGTAGATGTTGGTAAGGCTTGCCAGAAGCAGAGTTGGAATAAGAATAGCAATGATAATAATGACTCCACCCATGGTCGGTGTGCCTTTTTTGCTCATTTGTCCTTCAAGTCCCAGTTCTCTGATTGTTTCTCCAATTTGTTTCTTTTGCAAATAATCGATTATTCTGCGTCCAAACATAGTGGAAAGCAGTAATGCGAGAATGAATGCCATACCGGTACGGAACGAAATGTAATTGAATAGTCCGCCTCCGGGGATATTAAAGTGGTGATCCAGGTATTGGAATAAATGATACAGCATATTTTTTAGTTTTACAGTGTTATTGTATATTGTTTGTTTTCTCGGAACAATTAGTTATATTGATTAAAAACATTTTCTGACTTCTTCTTTGTCGTCGAAATGGTGTTTTACACCCTGAATAATCTGATAGTCTTCATGCCCTTTTCCAGCCACAAGAACCACATCTCCTGGTTGAGCTATTGCACAAGCGGTTTTTATTGCTTCGCGACGATCAATTATCGCCAGACTTTTTGCTTTTTCCATCATGTCTAAACCGGCTAACATGTCGTTCAGAATATCCTGTGGGTCTTCGAAACGTGGATTGTCGGAAGTGAGAATTGCTTTCCAGCTTCCGGTAACCGCTTCGTGCGCCATCATGGGGCGTTTGCCTTTGTCGCGATTGCCACCACAACCAACAACTGTAATAAGTCTTCCGTTGCCCTGCAATATCTGATTGATAGTTCCGATCACATTGTTCAATGCATCGGGGGTGTGAGCATAGTCGACAATTGCAGTGTAGCCGGTTGGCGAATGTAATGTTTCGAATCTTCCGGAAACTGAATGCAACGAACTGATGATTCGCAAAACTTCCAGCTCATTTTGCCCGAGGAGTACGGCTGCACCGTAAACAGCTGACAAATTGCTGGCGTTGAAACGTCCGATAAAAGGAACGTTTACTTCCCTGTCGTTCATGTTTAGCAACATTCCTTCGAAGCTGTGTTCCAGAATTTTTGTTTTGAAATCGGCAATGGTACGAAGCGAGTAACTGTATTTTTTTGCTTTAGAATTCTGAAGCATCACCATTCCGTTTTTATCGTCAACATTCGTAAGGGCAAAAGCCGTTTCAGAAAGTTCGTCGAAGAATCGTTTTTTTGCTTTCAGGTAATTCTCGAAAGTTTGGTGATAATCGATATGGTCGCGTGTAATATTGGAGAAAATACCTCCATCGAATTCCAGTCCGGCTATTCTGCGTTGATCCACCGAATGTGAACTAACTTCCATAAATGCGTATTCGCAACCGGCATCCACCATTTTTGCCAACAATTCGTTTAATGCCAAAGCATCCGGCGTTGTGTGTGTTGCTTCTATGGCTGTATCATCGATATAATTGCAGACGGTTGATAATAATCCGGCTTTATATCCCATCTCACGGAAAAGTTGATAAAGCAAGGTGGCAATCGTGGTTTTGCCGTTTGTTCCCGTTACGCCAACCAATATCAGTTGCGTTGATGGAAAACCGAACCATGCCGATGCCATTTTGCCTAATGCATCTGCGCTGTTTGCAACTTTAATGTAAGTCACGCTTTTTGCAGGTTCAGCCGGCATTTCTTCGCAAATAACAGCAACTGCACCTTTCTCAATTGCCATGTCGATATATTGATGTCCGTCTGATTCGGTGCCACGCACCGCCACAAAAGCACAACCAGCTTCTACTTTTCTGGAATCGAACTGGATTGAAGTAATTTTAATCTCCGTATCTCCTGTTGTTCCCAGCAGAACCACATTTTTTAATATGTCGGATAATATTTTTTCCATTTTTACGGATAAATTATTGTAAATTAATTGAGAGAATGCTTCCTTTTTTAGCCAATGTTCCCGGAGCTATATTTTGAGAAATCACTTTCCCACGACCTTCAACTCTGACATATAAACCTAAACTTTCAGCCAGATAAACTGCATCTTTTGCTCCCATACCCTTTAAGTCTGGAACTTTTTTGCCCTGAATTTGTATCGGTTCTACTTCTATCTGCTTTTCTGTGGCGAATGATTTTACCCAATCCGTAGGAAACGATGGAAGTGGCAACTTAAGATCGGTCATAACGGTTTGTAATGACTTGTAGTTGCCTGATTTCAGATAAGGATCACCCGGAGCCTTAATGGTAGAATCATTATCGAGCATATTTGGTTTCAGGTTCGATTTTAGCGCCATTACTCTTTCTGCTACGTTCTTAAATACCGATCCCGCCATTTTTCCGCCTGAAGGATAGCCGATTCTTGGTTCGCGAATAACTACAATGCAGGAATATTCAGGGTCGTCAGCCGGGAAATAGCCGCAGAACGATACCTGGTGAGTTTTTCCTCCTGATTTATATCCCAATGCGCCTTTCGAAATCTGAGCGGTACCCGTTTTGCCGGCAATGCGAACAAACTTCGATTTCATATTATGTGCTGTTCCCAGTTTGCCTTCAATGACGCCCGGTAAAACCTCCTTGATGTCACGAAGTGTGGTCGGTTTACAAATGGATTCTTTGATAGTTTCAGTTGTAAACGTTTTTATAATTTGTCCGTTTTTGCTGATTGATTTAACGAAAAGTGGTTTGATCATTTTTCCGTTGTTGGCAATGGCGTTATAGAAGGTTAGCGTGTAGATAGGTGGAATTTCTGTTTCGTAACCAATAGACATCCATGGTAAAGTTGTTGCCGACCAGTATCTTGATTTGTCTTTTGGGTGACGAATTTGCGGAGTGGCAGTACCAGGAATTTCAAGATTCAACGGTTCGTTTAGTTTCATGTCGTGAAGCCGGTCTACAAATTCCGATGGATTATTGCCGTAAGCTCTTACGATTATTTTTGAAATTCCCACATTTGAGGAGGCATGAATCGCGTTTGCAACAGAAATTCTTCCGTAACCTCCGTGGTTCGCATTATGGTCGCGCATAACTGCAGTTCCAAATGAATATAACCCGTTTCCGGTATCTACAGAGTCGGTAATTTTTACTTTTCCATCATCCAGAGCCACCATTAATGATGCCACTTTAAAAGTAGAGCCTGGTTCTACCATATCCGAAACCACACCGTTTTTACTTTCCGAGTATGATTTGTCAGCATTTTGCTGCATGTTTACGATCGCTTTTACTTCACCGGAATGAACTTCCATAAGCACTACATACCCAGAAGCTGCATCAAATGCTTTCAGGCTATCCAGTAATGCTTTTTCGGCAATATCCTGAAGATTAATATCAATGGTGGTGGTAATATCCATTCCATCGGTCGGTTCCACTTGAACAGTTTCCATGTAGCTGTTGGCTACTTTCTGACGAATGGAAACCCCCGGTGTGCCAAGTAACTCTTTGTTGAAGAATAATTCGATACCGTTTTTGCCGCCTTTGGATTCGTCGGCATAAATATCGCCAATAGTTCTTGATGCCAGTGAACCGAAAGGTTTTACTCTTCGGAACTGTTCTTTTGTGATAAGTCCGCTCTTGTTTCTTCCTAATCTGAACAGCGGGAAAGTTTTCATTTCCTTTAGTTCGGCATAGGTTATTCTTCTCGGAATTAGTTGAAATTCGCCTTTACCAGTGTTGTAAGCTTTTGTAATCGCGGTTTTGTATTCGAAAGGAGTTCTGTCTTTGAAAAATGCGGACAGATACATCGATACGGAATCAATATTGTTCTTGAATAGTTTTCCTTCTTTTTCGTGTAAAGCCGGAACTCGTAAATCCATGTAAATATAGTAAGTGGGGATGGAACTGGCCATTAATCGTCCATCGCAGGCAAGAATATTGCCTCTGTTTGGTTTTACGGTAATATTTGTTTTTATGCTTTGCGCGGCTAAAGCCATCCAATTGTCACGTTCAACAAATTGAATGACAATAATTTTATAAACGACGGCGAGAAATGAAAGGCATATGATTGTGTACACTATGCCAAAGCGAAGGACAATATTTTTACGAGCGTCAGCCATCTATTCTTTTTTCGGTTCTTCTATTATAATGGGTGGGGTTGAAGTTTCCTGCAGGTCGACTCCTCTTTCTCTAATCATCTTCAATACATTCGATTGCCTGCTTGTTTCCATTAATTCTGCTTTTATCGTCAGCGATTCGTATTTTACATCCTGTATTTTCTTTTTCATTTCAATTTCCTTTGCCAGTTGGGTCTCGCAGTAGAAGCGGTTGTCAACATATAGAAATGCCAGACAGGCAATCATTATCAGTAAACCGTATTGTTTTTTGAAAACTTTTTTCGTAAGAATATTGCCATTCAGAATATCCCTGACTGTACTTGATTTGATATCGGAAAAATCTTCGCTTCCCTTTATCGCGTCTGCAATTTTCTTAAACCATGACATTTTTCTTCAAGTTTTATTTGTTTCCGAACAGGAATACCGTTACTTTTCTTCTTTTAATTCTGCTATTCTTAACTTGGCACTTCTGGCTCTCGGATTCTTCTCTACTTCTGCCTCGTCGGCTACAATCACTTTGTTGTTTATTGCTTTGAGTTTCGAAATTACATTTCCATAAAAATCTTTTTCCAGCTTCCCTTCGAAGTTTCCACTTCGAAAAAAGTTTTTTACTAATCGGTCTTCAAGCGAATGGTAAGTTAGAATAGCCAATCTTCCTCCCGGATTCAATACTTCAATACTTTGTTCCAACAATTCTTTCAGTACATCCATCTCTTTGTTTACTTCAATGCGTAATGCCTGAAAGACTTTTGCCATATCCTTTTTTTCTTTTTCTCTGGCAAAAAACGGTTTTATAACATCAATGAAAGAACTTACTTTGTCAAATGGCTTAGACGATCGTGTGTTGGCTATTGTTCTGGCAATTTTTCGAGAATTGTGTAATTCGCCATACAAATAAAAAACATCGGCCAATTGTTCTTCGGAATAAGTGTTGAGTATGGTTGCAGCTGTTACCGACGATTTTTTATTCATTCGCATATCCAGATCGCCATCGAAACGGAATGAGAAACCACGTTCGGCTTCGTCGAAGTGGTGGAACGAAACGCCCAAATCACCTAAAATCCCATCTACTTTGTCAATGTTATGATAGCGGAGGAAATTTTTCAAGTAACGGAAGTTGCTTCTTACAAAAATAAATCTAGGGTCGTCCAACGCATTTTTTATTGCATCTTCATCTTGATCGAATGCGACCAATTTCCCGTTCTTGCCTAGTCTGGAAAGTATTTCTTTGGAATGTCCGCCGCCGCCAAAGGTTACGTCCACGTAAATTCCGTCCGGTTTTATGTTTAGTCCATCAACCGTTTCGGTAAGTAATGCGGGGATATGATAAACAGGTTCAGTCATTTTCGGTGAATTAGTTGTTTGAAGCTGTTTCTTTTTTCAACATTCTTTCCCTGAGTAGCGAAGCAAAATCGGCCGATGGCATTTTTACCTGTTCGTATCGTGTTTTGCTCCAAACAGCGAATCGATCGATCATACCAACAAATAATACTTCTGAATTTTCGATTCCGATTTGCTGTAAATGTTTTTTTGAGATTAATACCCGACCTTGTGAATCAATATCCAGCCATTCGGCTTCTGATACGAACTGCATCAGTAAAAGTTGATCGGTGGAATTCCATTCGTCTAGTTTTGATTTGAAATCGTTTAGTTTTGAATTCCAAACGCTTTCAGGGTAAATAATCAGGCAATCGTTTTCGGCATCCTTTTGCATGACAACACGCTCACGCTCACCGTCCGGCAAGAGCTTGCGATAGGAGGAAGGGATGAAAATTCTTCCTTTTACATCGGCTTTCGCATCGTATTTTCCTATGAATGATGACATGTTTTTATGGATACATTTTTTCAACGGTAAAATTAAAGAATATATTTTAAATTCCCCACATTTCCCCACGGAAATTTATCAACAATAAATTTTGATCTGAAATGTTATTTTATTTAGGTTATCAACAGTTTATCAACAGTTTATCAACAGTCGTTGTCGATGAAATTGTCGTTATTAAAACATTGATAATTAACTAAATGAAAAATTTAAATATAAATGTAATTGAAATTGCATGGAAGTGGGGGAATATTTTTGATTTGTTTGTTTTTGTTCGTGGAATGAATTGCAAAATGACCTGTTTCAGAATAGATTGCTTTTTTGTATTTTTGCAAAGTTTTAATTTGAATTTTAAATGAGCGAATCAAATATAATCAAGATAGATGTTCGGGCGGTACTTAAAAGTAAAGCGCCGAAAGCCAGGGTGCCTAAATTTATAGTAAATTATTTGCGCCGTATTGTTCACGAAGAGGAGTTTAATCGTTATTTTAGTGAAAATCCTGATCTGAAGAATCTTGATTTCATTGAAGGGGCGTTTAATTATTTGGATATAAAAACCAGTGTGGAGGGTGAAGAAAATCTTCCTCCGAAAGATGGAAAGTATATTTTTGTCAGCAATCATCCGTTGGGTGGTTTGGATGGAATTGCATTGGGTTATATTATTGGGAAAAAATACGATGGAAAAGTTCGTTTCTTCTCAAATGATTTGTTGATGAATTTGCATCCGATGAAGGATTTATTTGTTCCGGTGAATAAAGTAGGAAGTCAAAGTAAGAATCACGCGGAACTAATGCAAAAATTATATGAATCGGAAGATCATCTGATTACTTTTCCTGCCGGAATGTGTTCGCGTAAGATAAAAGGGAAAATTGTAGATTTGGAATGGAAGAAAAATTTCGTAAGTAAAGCAGTTCAGTATAAAAGGGATGTGGTGCCAATTTATTTCAAAGGCAGAAACTCCAATTTTTTCTACAATTTAGCTAATCTGCGTAAATTTCTGGGATTGAAATTTAATGTGGAAATGATGTATTTGGCAGATGAAATGTTTAAACAACGAGGAAGCCATTTCTCTATTCGTATAGGAAAACCGATACCATGGGAGACTTTTGATAAGAAAAAAAGTCAGAGCGATTGGGCTCATTGGGTGAAAGATATTGTATATAATATGGAATAAAAAATGTCCGGCAAATTTGCCGGACATTTTTATTTTTTGTTGGAAGATTTTATTCTTCAAGTTTCTTCACTTCTGGATACACGATTCGCGTGTGATAAATGTTTTTGATTTTTTCCTTGAAAACGGCTTTTACAGTCTCCACATCGCGGAAAGTGATAGGAGCTTCTTTAAATTGTCCATCGGCAATTTGTCCGTCTATCATGCTTTCGACCATTTCGTTGATACTGTCTTCGGTATAAATAGATAGACTTCTCGATCGCGCTTCCACACCGTCAGCCATCATTAGAATTGCCGTTTCTTTGGTATTCGGTAGTGGTCCGGGGTAAGTGAAAGCTGCGTCGTTAGGCTTCTTGTTTGGGTAAGCATTAATGAACGAATTATAGAAATATCTCGTTTTTCCGGTGCCGTGATGTGTTGAAATGAAATTGATAATTTGCTCCGGCAATCTACTCTTCTTCGCAATTTCAATTCCGTCGGTAACGTGACTTATAACAACACGTGCTGCTTCTTCGTATTGCATCTCCGAAAGAGGATTGGTTCCGCCCATTTGATTTTCTGTGAAAAATTCAGCACGTTTCATTTTTCCAATATCGTGGTACAATGCTCCGGTACGAACCAATAAACTGTTCGCATTAATTTTCTTTGCGGCTTCTGTCGCCAGATTGGAAACTTGCAAGGTGTGTTGGAAAGTGCCCGGAGCAAGTTCTGCAAATCTCATCATTAAGTCGCTGTTGATATTGGTAAGTTCTACAAGTGTGATGCTGGATATTAATCCGAATATCTTTTCAAAGATATAAATCAGAACGTAAGCGAAAAGCAGGAAAAAGCTGCTGATGGCAAATGAAATAACCGGGCTCCAGTGTATGCGTTGGATTTCTCCTTCCGAAACACATTCGTAAGCCAGATAAATGAATGTGTAACTCAGGAAAATGTACAAGGCGGTTTGAGCTAATTGCGACCGTTGAGTCATATCCTTTAAACTTGAAACAGCTACCATTCCTATTGTAATTTGTAAAAGAATGAATTGGAAAGAGTTGTCGACAATAAACGATATAATCAGCATAGTGATGATGTGCGCAAAAAGTGCTGTTCGCGAATCGAAGAATACCCGTATGATAATTGGCAAAAGTGCAAAAGGAACGATGTATACGCTAAATGATGTAAACTGAATGGTAAGACTTGCCAATGCTACGATCATTACAATGAGCAGAGATATGAATAGTAGATTGCTGAAGCTATCAAAAAGTCGGGGTCTAAACAAATAAATGTAAAGGAAGAACAAGCTAATCAGGCTTAATATAATGATTATTTCACCAATAACTACTATTGTAGATTGTTGTAGCGAACCTTTTCGTTTTTCGTATTCTATTTTTAATGATTTAAGAACCAGATAGGTTTCTGGTGTTACAATTTCTCCGCGGTCGATAATTCGTTCGCCTGACTGCACCATTCCGGATGTCAACGAAAGGCTTTTCAGTACATCTGTTTTTGATAATTCTGATGTTAAACTGTCGTAGTGCAGATTTTCGACAAGGTATAAGTTGAGGTCGTATGATTTTATTGCTTCGGGAGCATTTCTTATGATTTCTTCGTAAGCTGTTTTGGGAGTGTAAACCTCATTTAGTGATATTGTATGAGAAACTCTGTTGGGCATTATGCAGGAAATATTTGGCCTGTTTTCGTCCAAAAGTCTGTTGTACTCTTCTACTGAGATAATTCCTACAGAATAAATGTTTCTGAACTTGTATCTTATGTAATTCTGAAATTTAGGTGTTTCGCCACTTTTTTTATACCAGTCGGAAAGTAATTGTTTGAATTGAGTTTTTTCTACAATGGTGTCCAGTTTGAAATAAGGAGTATAATTCTTCAGAATTTCGCTTTTCTCTTTTGATAGTTGCTGCTCGCTTTTATAAATAGGAAAATCAAAAGAAGCGGTAATTAGTTCGTATGACCATGGTTTGCCTATTTCAAATTGATATTTAAATTTATTATCCGTCGGAAAAAGCTGTACAATAATTCCAATAACACACACAAACAATCCCAGTTTTATAATATTCTTCCAGCGGGATTGAGCTATTTTGGTTTTCATATTGTAATATAATTTTAATAAATATGACGCTTTAATCTAAAAATGCCGAAAATTACGAAAAATATCCCGGTTTTTACGACATTTAACTAAAGTTTTATTGTTTTTGAAAGCTTTATTTTGAATCTAACCTAACTGCAAACCAGTAAGTTTAGTTTGAATTATATGGTTTGTTAATTTTGTTTGCCGAAGCCTGACAAGTTAAAAAAATGACAGGGATTATTATTCTTTAATTACTGTTATGCAAATTGACAATGATCAAAGTAAAATGATTTCTCAACTATTGTTTGGCGAACTTGCCAAAGTTATTGAAAAGCGTGGAAATTGGTTTTATATCCGAAACTATTCCGATAATATTAAAGGATGGATTGATGGAAAATCCATTAAAATATTAAATGAAGAGGAATTTGAATTGGTCAGTCAATCGCTAGTGGTGCGGGTATTCGATTCTTATCAGAGGCAACTGCCGGCGATTTGGCTTTCTTCGAAGATGAAAGCGGTTCGATTGCCAAAGTTGGTATTATGATGGATTCGCAACGAATTATTCACTCAGCTGGTTGGGTGAAGGTTGACCAACTGGATTCTAACGGTATAATTACCGAAAGAAACGGAAACTCACCTCATAGATTGAGAGTTATTAACCGTATTGTAACTGGTTGATTTTCTTTTTTATGTATATTTAGTTTTAATAAAATAGCTTTTTGGCGAAATAATTTTAATGATTATCCGCAAAGCATCCTAATCGAAAGACAAGATAATTTACGGTTGATTTTTATTGAAAACAGTTTAAAAACAATTAGTTTAATTGATTGATATTCATTATATTTATAGTCAAAATCAATAGAATATGAATATACT
>QKGU01000260.1 GCA_003250325.1 Paludibacter sp. | reverse complement strand
AAACCCGTTCGGCCTTGTGAAGTTTTCGCGCGCCACTACCGACCGTGTATTTTTGAGCGAAAAGGAACTGAAAGTATTCCAGGACCGTTACAACTCCGGGTATTACGATAAAAGCTATCAGTTAGTACTGCGGCATTTTTTATTCATGTGCTACACCGGCCTGCGGGTGTCAGACCTGCGAAGCCTTACCTTTGAAAATATTATTGACGGGAAAGTGGTGTACTGGCCGGTAAAAACCCGGAACCACAAACGGGCGGCGGTGAAGGTTCCGCTAACCCGGTACGCCTGGCAACTAATACGCGACGAGGGGAACACTGACGGGCTGGTGTTCAATTGTCTGTCAGAACAGCAAATGAACATCAAATTAAAAGAATTGGCGCGGGATGCGAAGGTTTACAAGGATGTGACCAACCACTCGGGGCGGCACACGTTCGGCACTTTGTACATACAGAAAACAAACGATGTGGCCGGCCTTCAAAAGCTGCTGGGGCACTCGAAGATAACCGAAACGATGATTTACGTGCACATCACCGATACGGCTGTCATCGAGCAAATGAGTTTTTTTGAAAAGAGACTGTTCGCAGAATAGGAAAAAATGTGTGCGTCTGTGCGGTTGTTTTGTTTTCTGTTGTTTTTCAGGTGTTTAATGCCGTACTTTTTGCGCACTTTTGCGCACTTTTGCGCACTTTTTTTTTCAGTTTCGACAAAAGAGTATTGGCATCTTTTGGCCGTTATGGTGTATTTAGCGAAATAGATCGGAGTGTGTACCTGTCCGCACAAGTTGTATTTCTTTAGCTTCTTCGTTTTGTCGCCAAATTAACAACCAATCGGGTTTGATGTGGCATTCCCAGCATTCGTCATAGCTTCCAGAAAGCTTATGGACCCCAAATTTTGCAGGCAATTTTTTGCCGGCTTGGAGTTCTAAAAACAAAGCTTCAATCAGGCTTAGGTCGTAGTTTCTTTTTTGTATCGCTTTGAAGTCGCGTTTAAACTTACTTGTAAAAGAAAGGGTATATTTCATGATTTGAGTTTAGTCATCAGGTCAGAAATATTTTTTGTTTTAACAACTTTCCCCTTTTTGGCGTCCTCAATTGCTTTCTTTGTTTCAGCATTTGGTTCGCGTTCAATATTAATAAAGTTTTCGCCTGCAAAAACTTTTAGGAATTCAAGTAACTTTTTACCCTTAGCCGTTTTTTCGTTGATGATTACCGTTGCCATATATGCTATTTTTTAACAAATATACGACTTTTCAATTTTCATACCTTTTCATACCGCCCTCACCCTTCCGGCGCAATCAATTTTTAAACATGAAATTTCTTCCAGGTCGTCGATGCGCTTTTCGAGCGCTTCGACGCGTTTAATCATTTTATCGTTTTGCTCTTCCATAAAGCGAATCGCCTTGTCGGCAAAATCAACCTTGTTTGATTTGCGGGCAAACTTGAGCGAAATAATCGTACTAATACCGCCTCCGGAAACAAAGGCTAAAATGGTAGAAAGGTAGTCCATATTGGTTTGATCGTTGATTATTGGTTAATAGAAAATTTGTTTTTCTTCCGGATTAGGCCGTGCCAGGCGCCCAGACAGCCAGCCAGGTAATCGTCAACTTCGAACTGGTGGTTTTTTCGCAGCAAGTCGAATAATTCCTTCCCGGGAGCCAGTACCAGCACAATCAGTAAAAATCCGAACAGGCTACCGTAACGCGCAAACTGATACGCGGTTTGGTAATGCAGTATTTTGTCAGGTGTCCAATTCATAGTTTTAAAAATTACGTAAACATATACCCTCGCTTTTCGCCTGCCTTGTATGTTTTTATTGTTGTGGAAAATGGGAATTTCATTTTCTCATTTTCCAGCGCAGCAATAATCCGCTTGCTCTGCGTGAAAAATATCCGTGGTCGGTTGTCATGGCTGATCCTAACCGTTGCTACATCGCGCCTAAAATCGATGACACTTATCGAAATATTGACAATGTCGTTAATGCTGATTTTTTCCTCTGTAAAGCCATCCGGCTCTATTTCGATTCCAAGTTCTGCAAATGATATCATATTTATTTCTCAGGTATATTGTTCGCTTCGCAGTCAAGATCAATCATCGCTTTCAATTGCTGACGATTGTATAAATAATCCAGATATGGCAGTTTGTTTTCGTCGCCAGCAAGTCCTGTCATCGCTGTATTATAGTCGTTTTGTAGCTTCATTTCAATTTGCAGCGGGTATAGCTCGGAGAGCATTGTTGCGAATACATTATTCCGCGTGAGCGGGTAACCAATCCGGAGACTGTCGTAATAATAGCCCTGCTTGGCTTCCTCTCCGGTGTTCTGTTCGCCTGATTCAATATTGAAATTGTACAATACTGTTTCTTGCCCGTCGTTCTGCCTGGCAAATGTCGCGGGTCTTTCAGTTAAGAATAACCTTCTGTTTAATCTCTGCATTTTTGTAAATGTTTTGTTGATGAATTTTATCTACATATTTCACCCAGCCATAGTGTGACGATAGCTGGTGTTTTACTTCAATTTGCTTTTGCGATTTTGCCAGTTTACTTACTCCCTCATAAAAGTTATTCAGGATCTTTTTTCGCAGCATAACTCCCTTGTGATTGAGCCGGTATCCAACGAAATCGATCTGCCTTGATGTTACCGGGAAAACCTGCCAGTTG
>QKGU01000243.1 GCA_003250325.1 Paludibacter sp. | reverse complement strand
AGCCTCACAACCTTGAATATCAAAAGTATTGGGATAAAGACGGCATCCTGTTCTGGCCGCAATTTTCGGCGCATATCTGGTACGATACGCCTGAATTTCGTCAGAACTTCAAAACTTTGCTCCGACAATGGGTAAAAGAACGCCAGAATTCGCCATCGGTCATTATGTGGGGATTGCAAAACGAAAGTGTTTTGCCAAAAGATTTTGCGAAAGAATGTACCGATATTATTCGCGAGATGGATCCTACAGCACAAACAATGCGGGTAATTACCACCTGCAACGGTGGAGAAGGAACCGACTGGAACGTGGTACAAAACTGGAGTGGAACTTATGGTGGCGATATTAAAAAGTATGGACACGAGCTTGCTCAATCCGACCAGTTGCTTAACGGAGAATACGGAGCCTGGCGAAGCATCGGTTTCCATACCGAACCGCAGTCATTTGATTCTAATGGAAAATGGAGCGAAAACAGAATGTGTCAGATCCTCGAAACAAAAATAAAACTGGCCGAAGGAGTAAAAGATAGTGTGTGCGGACAGTTTCAATGGCTGTTCAACTCTCACGACAATCCAGGACGCCGTCAACCGGACGAAGGTTATCGCATGATTGATAAAGTCGGACCTTTCAACTATAAAGGGATCGTTACTCCATGGGGCGAACCAACAGATGCTTATTACATGTACAAAGCCAATTACGTTTCGGCAAAAAAAGATCCGGTTGTTTACATTGTTTCACATACCTGGCCTGATAGATTCGAAAAAGCAACAAGAGCAACCATCGAAGTCTACAGCAATTGCGACAGCGTAAAACTGTACAACGATGCTACCGACGATAATTATCTTGGTAAAAAGAAAAACAATGGCGTGGGAACGCATTTCATGTGGGAATATCGACTCATCAAATACAACGTGCTGCGCGCAGTGGGATATTATGAGGGAAAAGTAGTCACCGAAGATGTGATCGTATTGAATAATTTGGAGAAAGCGCCTCATTTCGATTCATTTTATGACAATGAAGAGAGAGATACGAACGCAAATCAACGCAAATCAACGCAAATCAAAAACAAGACTAATTTCTCTGATTGTAAAACATTAGAATCAGAAATTTGCGATAATTTGCGGAATTTGCGTTCAAGTGATTCATTAATTAATGGAGAGTCTAACTACAATTATATTTATAGGATCAATTGCGGTGGAGATACCTATACCGACGAATTTGGTCAACACTGGATGAAAGATGACAGTTCGTTTTCCAGCTCGTGGGCGGCAGATTTCAAAGATTTGAATCCGTATCTGGCAAGTCAGCGCGTAACTTACGATCCCATCCGGGGAACACGTGACTGGTCGTTGTTTGGTCATTTCCGTTTTGGTCGCCACAAATTGAAATATAATTTTCCGCTTCCGAATGGGAAATACCGCGTTGAACTTTATTTTACGGAACCATGGTACGGAACTGGTGGCAGCGCATCAACCGATTGTGAAGGACTCAGGATTTTTGATGTAGCAGTGAACGATTCTGTTGTCCTCAACGATTTGGATATTTGGGCGGAAAGCGGTCATGATGGCACATTGAAAAAAGTGGTGTATGTTAATGTGAAAGACGGAAAGTTGGAAATCTCGTTTCCCGAAGTAAAAGCAGGACAAGCGCTTATTTCAGCGATTGCCATTGCTTCTGAAGAAAAGATAGTTGTGCCAATGAACCTGAGAGCAAATCTGTGGTCGTGGGCTAAAGCTGAAAACGATGTATTGGAAAAAACTCCGAAGGAAATGCTTCCCGAAGATAAAAATGCACGGGTAAGCACCATTTACGAAGCAGAGAAAGCATCGATCAAAGGAAAAACTAAGAAATTACTTATAAAAAACAAAGAAGGAATCAGATTCGAAAAAAGTGCGGTTAATTCAATCCAATGGAATATCTCAATGGGCTTGGCGCAGGTATATGTATTGAGATTTAATTATATGAACTCAACCGGCAAGCAACAAAAAGTCAATTTGAAATTGATTTCGGAGAATGGTACTATTTTGAAAAATGACGAAATTACCTTGCCCGAGACACTCGAAAAATGGAAAACAATAAGTACAACAACAGGAAATTATATCAATGCCGGTTCGTATAAAGTCATACTATCGGGTGAGAATTTAAACGGATTGAGTTTCGAATCGTTGGAAGTGCAGTGAAAACTGAATATCAGGTAAAAGTCACATTATTTCAATCAAAAAATCCACAGTCAATTCTTTCGGAGTTTATATTTTTGATTTCAAGTACTTGATTGAAATTGGTTTATACTTTTATATGAGGCTGCCTCAAAACAAAAATTGAGTCAGCCTCATTATTTCATCCTGTGACCCCGTCGGGATTCTAACCCGAGACCTTCAGAACCGGAATCTGACGTTCTATACAGCTGAACTACGGAGCCTTTATTCAAAAGAGCTGCAAAGTTAGCAAATTATTCGTATTTGTAAAACGCGTCAGAGATTTATTCGAGAATTTCGTTGTCGTGCATTTCCTTCATAAATGCCACAAAATCATTCTTACGATCAGAATCCATCCATTCCAGACTGCGACGTGGATGAGCATTCAGAGCACCTGAAATCAAATATGGAATATGATATCCCCAATCGATTTTATCCTGCATTGGGTGAACATGATCCTGAATTGCCTGTAACAATGGAAGTAAGCGATATTTAGGATTTTTCAGAAAAGCAATCAAAATTTCTATCGGGCAGTTTCCTGCTCCACGACCTAAGCCAAGCAGCGTAGCATCCAGCATGGTACAACCTTCCATAATGGCAGTATAAGTATTCGACATTGCCATTTGCATATTATTGTGTGCATGAATACCAATTTCTTTTCCCGGCAACGCATTCATATATTTGCGTACTAAATGCTGAATTGATTCCACATACATGCTACCAAAACTATCAACAGCATAAAACACTTTTACACGCGATTTAGCAATATCTTTCAAAGCTTCGTCCAATTCGTGTTCATTCACAGTAGAAACGGCCATGAGGTTTATACAAACTTCATAACCTTTATCCATACAATGATGTGCCAAAGCAATGGCTTTATCCACCTGATGAACATAGCAGGCAACACGAATCATATCCAACGCACTTTCCGAAGCCAAAGGAATATCCTCCGGATCGATACGGCCTATATCAGCCATTGCCGACAATTTCAGATTCGTTTCATTTTTGCCCACAATACGTTCCAGATCTTTCTGATGGCAGAATTTCCATGGACCCATATCTTCACGGGAAAATGCTTTTTCGCTACTCAGATAACCGATTTCCATATAATCGATACCTGCTTCTACACAAGCTTTGTAAACACCTCTTACAAAATCATCGCTAAACTGCCATTTATTCATCAAACCACCGTCGCGAACGGTGCAATCCATTACTTTAATTTCCTGTTTGTACATCACGGTTTTAAATTATCTCACTAATTCTCAAAAGAGAAAGTGATTTATGTTTATTTTCTAGTTATTCTTTCCTTCTCTTTTTTCAAGTATTTGTAGCTCTTTTTCGATATTGTGATCTATCAAACATTTGTAAATATTTTCAAATGTCTCCTTATCCAGTCCCATTTCTTCAGCCCACAATCCACGCTGAACAATAACATGATTTTTTCTGTCGTTAGCCACCACACTCTCCGGATCTTTCTTATACTTTACAATTTCACTTACGTATTCAAAACGTTTTGCAAACAGCGAAATTATTTCTTTGTCGATAACATCAATTTGTTTACGAATTTCTTCTTTGCTGTGACAATCCTTTGGGGATTTAACTATTTCAACATCCATCGTCATTTATTTTATTGAAAAATCACACAAAAATAGTCGTTTAATTTCAAATTTTAAAATTAAATTCAACAAAAAGTATCAAATTGCAATGTAATCTCGAACACAAATACAATCCCGAAAACGCAGAAATTTATAAGAAACCATAATCATCCATTCAAAACAAAAATTTCACATGAAAAACGACATATTTAAGGTTCATTTTGTTTATTCAAACTCACAACAAAACATGTATCACAACATAAATATTCACAAACAGCTTAATTTCAGGCATTTAGACATATACCGATTGAAAGTAAATTGAATATCATATTTTTGTCTGTTGTATTTTTGTGTATAAAAAAAGTGCGCAGAAGTATATCTCTTATTTTATATTTGCATAAAAAAACTCTCAAGTTACTTTCAATCAAAGTTGATTCAAATTGCTCTGCCGTATTCATAAGTGTAAATGGCACACCTTACCAAGCCACAACTGCTAATGATCAAAAATTCCTATTGAAGAATGTAATCCTCAAGGAATGTAAAAACATCATTAAAGCAATAGGCATGGATAATGGAAAAGGGAGGAGAGAAAAAATTACGATAAATAATACTCCAGTCAACTAAAACAAGAATCTGAAGTAAAATTTACAAATAAACATCTTATAATGAGACATAAGGACGCAAAAAAACAACTAAAATTGAAAAGAAGTCGATTTTTGAAAGTTCCAGTACTCATATCAAAGTCGAACATACAATTGGTAACTGCAAAGTATTTAGATTTTTTAAAGATGATTTCCTGAATTTAGTTATAGCACTCGCCTGTGCCTTATCCAATTTCAGACTAAAATACAAATAACTATCAAACTTATACAAACTCTTTTTTTAATATCTAATAAAATGAAAAATAAATTATTTACCACTCTACTATTAATTTTCTGTTGCTCAATATCATTAACTGCCCAAACAAAAAGCTGGAAAAGAGGAGCTTGCATGTCTAATCTCAGAACTGCAGATTTTGAATCTCTTAAAACAGGTTTAACCTGGTTCTACAACTGGGATACCAATCCCGGGGGAGAAGGATTACAAGCTTCGGATGATCGAAACATTGAATACTGCCCTATGACATGGGGTGGCAACTACAATGCAGATGCAATACGACAATATGTAAGCAACCATCCTAACTGTAAATACTTACTGGCGTTTAACGAACCTAATTTTCAGAATCAGGCAAATCTAACTCCGGCTCAGGCCGCGGCAATATGGCCTCAACTAAAAGCTCTTGCTGCTGAATTAAATTTAAAACTCATTTCGCCGGCACTAAATTATAGCAGTTGGGTAGAATGGAACACGCCGAAAAAATGGTTGGATGCTTTCTTTTCTCAACCGGGAGTTTCCATCGACGATGTAGATGGAATTGCACTGCACTGTTACATGGGTTTGAGTAGCTCATTAATCGAATATATAACAGAATATATCAATTATTATCATAAACCTATATGGCTAACAGAGTTCTGTTCGTGGGACGACAGAATTGGAACTGCCGATGATCAAATGAAAATAATCCAACGGGAATACTTAGTAGATACGTTCGATTTTTTAGAAACCGAACCTATGGTAGTTCGATATGCCTGGTTTATGGCAAAGACCGAAGAAAATAACGCTACACCAGGATTCCCATGGATGCAATTTTTGAATGGACATAATGGCGTGTTGACCGAAAATGGAAAAATTTTCAATAATATGTCATCATACGATGACGATTTTTATCACAACACTCAATCACGTATTCAGGCCAATCATTATATCCGAATGAAAGGGATACACATGGAAGAAACGACTGATATTGATGGCATTATTGATGTATACGATTTTAGTAGTGGTGACTATCTGGAATATAATGTTGATGTTCCTTCGGCTGGAAATTATAATTTGTTTATCAGATATTCGTGCACCGCTAATGCGAGTGTTGCCGTTCAAATAGGTAATCAAACAATATCAAGCTTCGTTCTTACTCCACTTGCAGAAGCTGCAAATTGGGCAACAAAGAAGTATAGTCTTAATTTAAATGCAGGGAAACAAAAAATTAAGTTGAATCTCGTACAAGGAGCAGGCGTAAAAGTTAACTGGCTAAACATAACGACCAATGCTACCGCTGAAACTGAAAGCGAAGTTGGCGGAACTGATCCTAATCCAGTTCCAATCAATTTGGCACTTTTAAAACCATGTAGTGCTTCTTCTGAATTCAACCACCCTAATAATGGATTATTGGCTGCTAACAACGCTACAGATGGTTCAGCAACCAGTCGTTGGGGAAGTAATGAACAAAATATTGAATATGCAAATGAATGGCTTGAAGTAGACTTGCAAAAAGCAGAGACGTTGAACAAAATAGTGATTAACTGGGAAGCAGCTTATGCGCGTGAGTACAATGTGCAAATCACTACTGACAAGCAAAGCTGGGAAACTGTTTACTCAACTACTAATGGACAGGGTGGAATAGTGAATATTCCGGTGAACAACGTGAAAGCACGCTATATCAAAGTGAATTGTACCCGCAAAATTGCTGCTTATGAGAACAATTTTTACGGTTATTCCATTCTTGAAATAGAGGCTTACGGACCTGCTACCGAGGTAATAAATCCAACAAAACATGCTATTGGAATTTATCCGAATCCAGCAACAAACTATGTAAACATTAGTGGCTGTGAAGTTGCAAAAATAAATATTTGCTCGCTCGAAGGTAAAATTGTAAAAACAATAGGAGAGACGAATGATATTGATGTTTCTGATCTAACTTCAGGCTTGTATCTAATTTCAGTTACCGATAGAAATGGAAATAAAGAAACAATGAAATTGCAAATTAAATAATCAATATTGATTATTTAAACCGATAAAATAACCCCGCCCAAGTATTATCTGGACGGGGTTTATATATTCAGATTCCCATTAAGGGATTTAAGTGTCTAGTATTTACTTACCAACGCATCTACTTCGTCGTTTACCAGTTTGGCAAATTCAGCTACTTTCATAGTACCTTTGTCACCTTCGCCCTGTCGACGAACCGAAACTTCACCATTTTCGGCTTCTTTTTCACCAACAATCAACATGAACGGAATACGTTTTAATTCGTTATCACGAATCTTACGACCAATCTTTTCGTTACGATCATCAACCTGAACGCGTAAATCTTGTGAATTCAGTTGTTTAGCAACTTCGAAAGCATAATCATTGAATTTTTCGCTAATTGGCAAAATAACTACCTGATCAGGAGTTAACCACAATGGGAATTTTCCGGCAGTATGCTCAATCAATACCGCAACAAAACGTTCCATTGAACCAAATGGTGCACGGTGAATCATTACCGGACGGTGTTTTTGATTGTCATCTCCGGTGTATTCCAATTCGAAACGTTCAGGTAAGTTATAATCCACCTGAATAGTTCCCAACTGCCAGCGACGACCAATGGCATCTTTCACCATAAAGTCCAGTTTTGGACCGTAGAACGCAGCTTCACCTAACTCGACACGGGCTTTTAAACCTTTTAGTTCGCAAGCTTTGATAATCGCATTTTCTGCTTTTTCCCAGTTTTCGTCAGAACCAATATACTTTTCTTTGTTATTTGGATCACGCAACGAGATTTGTGCTTCGAAGTTTTCGAATTCAAGTGCATTGAAAATGATAAAGATAATATCCATTACTTTCAGGAATTCATCCTCAATCTGATCGGGACGACAGAAAATATGCGCATCATCCTGTGTAAAGCTACGCACACGGGTCAGCCCGTGAAGCTCTCCACTTTGCTCGTAACGGTAAACAGTACCAAACTCAGCCATACGAACAGGAAGATCGCGATATGAACGTGGTTTGAATTTATATATTTCGCAATGGTGCGGACAGTTCATCGGTTTAAGTAAGTACTCTTCGCCTTCTTCAGGTGTATGAATAGGCTGAAACGAATCTTTACCGTATTTAGCATAGTGACCGGAAGTTACATACAACTGTTTGTTACCGATATGTGGTGTCATCACCTGCTGATATTCGAAACGACGCTGGATTTTTTTCAAAAAATCTTCAAGGCGCAAGCGTAAAGCAGTACCACGTGGCAACCACAATGGCAAACCTTTACCTACCATTTCGGAGAAGGTAAATAATTCCAGTTCTTTACCTATCTTACGGTGGTCGCGTTTCTTAGCTTCTTCCAACAACACCAAATACTCATCAAGCATTTTCTTTTTCGGAAAAGTGATACCGTAAATACGTGTCAACATTTTACGTTTTTCGTCCCCACGCCAGTAAGCACCTGCAACGCTCAACAATTTAATGGCTTTGATTTCGCCAGTATTGGGCAAGTGCGGTCCGCGGCAAAGGTCGGTAAAATTACCCTGTGAGTATAATGTGATAGTTCCATCAGCTAAATCGCTGATCAATTCTACCTTGTATTCGTCACCTTTTTCTTCGAATTTTTTGAGTGCATCCGCTTTGGTAATGTCAGTGCGAACGATTGCTTCTTTACGTGCTGCCAGTTCCACCATTTTTGCTTCAATGGTTGGCAAATCGCTTTCTTTAATTACAGCGGTTCCCGGATCCACATCGTAATAGAAACCGTTTTCGATAGCAGGGCCAATTCCGAATTTTATGCCCGGATACAACTCCTGAAGGGCTTCGGCCATAAGGTGGGCAGACGAATGCCAGTAAGCGTGTTTAGCTTCCTCGTCATCCCATTTATGCAATTTAATGGCAGCATCGGTTTCAATCGGACGGGACAAGTCCCAAATTTCATTATTCACAGTGATGGCAAGCACCTCTTGTGCAAGTCGTAAGCTGATACTTTCAGCCAGTTGAGATCCGGTAATGCCTTTAGCAAATTCTCGTACCGAACCGTCGGGGAATGTTACTTTAATCATGTTTTTAGAACCTTACAAATGGTTTTTTAATTTTGAAGTGCAAAGATAAGAAATTAAGTTGAACTGTTGTTCTAGTCTTGCTCGATTTACAGATATCCATTTTCTGTTATATTTATATACCTTTCATTAAATATACATAACAATAATTATTACATTCGATAAATAGTTATACTTTTGTAACCATTTTGAAAATGAACTATTATGACTACGAAAAGTACAACAACAATTGACAAAATTATCGAAAACCTTATCAGAATTCATCCCCTGCTGACAAAGAACTTAAACAGGTCGATACGAACCAAAACAAACCTGAACCCGGGTTCGCTTTTTATTCTGGGCATTCTGAACAGAAACGAAATGTTATCAATGTCCGAAATAGG
Organism: Paludibacter sp.; assembly: GCA_003250325.1. Taxonomy (GTDB): domain Bacteria; phylum Bacteroidota; class Bacteroidia; order Bacteroidales; family Paludibacteraceae; genus Paludibacter. The sequence goes on along the minus strand of QKGU01000243.1, from coordinate 10,723 downwards.
TTGCAAATTATCAATGCCTAAACCTCATGTTACGGCACAAGTTGATAAATTAATTGCCGAAGGAATGGTGGAAAGATTATTTGATCCGAACGATCGAAGAATAATTAATATCAAAATGACGGAAAAAGGAAAAAATGATTTTCATCAAATAAAAATGGAGATAAGCACTGAACTGCGACAGAATCTGAAAAAGCTGGAGGAAATAAAACTGGAGGAACTATTAGCTTCAACCACTCAGGTCAGAACATTACTTTCGGAAATTATGACGGATAATTCTGCAAATACAGGTACATGCAATAAAATTTAAACAAATATATTTCTAACAAAAAAACAAACAAATTTACAAATATGGCGAACAAGAAAAAAGACTGGAAAATTTATATTCCGCTTATTTTGGTTGTGTTATTAGTGATCATCGGAGGTGCACTTTGGTATAAAGATTATTCAAGTTATATTAAAACCGACGATGCTTTGGTCGCTTCAGATGTTTTTTCTGCCAGCCCAAAAATAATGGGAAGAATCAGTAAAATATATTTCGAAGAAGGTGATTCGGTAAAAGAAGGACAGCTTCTTGCAGAAATCGACAGTACCGATCTGTTAGCACAAAAGCAACAGATTTTGGCTGCCAAAGCACAAACAATGGCGAATAAATCGCAAACCGAAGCAGGCTACCATTTGGCAACAAAAAATGTAGTGGTAGCTCAAATTGGACTGGACAAATCGAAAGAAGATTTTGAACGTGCGAAAATACAATTCAACGGAGGAGTAATTACCAAAGAGCAATTCGATCATTTCAAAAAAGGGTTGGAAACAGCTCAGGCTCAACTGGATGCTGCTAAAGCACAAACCGAAGTTTCGAAATCGATGATTAATACCGCCGAAGCTGCTATAGCCAGTTCCGATGCACAACTCGGAGTGATCAATACCCAATTGGGTAATACAAAACTGTATTCTCTTGTGAATGGTGTGATTGCAAAACGCTGGTTGTTGGCTGGTGATATTGTACAACCGGGACAATCCATTTACACCATCAACAACGACAGCAAATTCTGGATTCAAGTGTATCTCGAAGAAACAAAAGTGGAAAATCTGACTGTTGGACAAAGTGCAAAATTCACACTCGACACTTATCCCGACGAAGTATTTACAGGTAAAATATTTACGTTGAGTTCAACCACGGCTTCGCAGTTCTCATTAATTCCGCCAAGCAATGCATCAGGAAATTTCACCAAAGTAACACAGCGCGTGGGAATCAAAATATCAATTGACGGTACCGAAAGCGGTAAAAGCTTGTCAACTTATAAATTTCTGACAGGAATGTCAGCTGTTGTTAAAATTATCAGATAATAATGCGTAAAGTTTCAAACATACATAACCTTCGCCGCAAGCTTCGTACCCCTGATTCGGTATATCATCCTAAAAACAAACTGTACAAGTGGTTTGTGTTGGCAAACGTCATGTTGGGAACCTTTATGGCCGTTCTCGACAGTACAATCGTCAATGTGAGCCTGCCCAAAATTATGTCATCCTTTGGGGTTGGATTGTCCACCATTCAGTGGGTAATCACAGCCTACATGCTCTCTATGGCAGCTATGTTGCCCACTTCGGGTTGGCTGGCCGACAAATTTGGCTACAAGAAAGTTTATTTTTGGGGATTATTCCTTTTTACGCTCGGGTCGTTACTTTGCGGTATGTCCAACGACGAAACTTCGCTGATTCTTTCGCGCATTCTGCAAGGATTGGGTGCAGGAATGATTCAGCCGCTCGGTATGGCCATTATCACCCGCGAGTTTCCGCCACATCAGCGTGGTATTGCACTTGGGTTTTGGTCAATTGCAGCAGCAGCTTCAGTTTCGTTCGGACCATTAATTGGTGGGTATTTAGTTGATAATTTCTCATGGCAGCTTATATTCGATGTAAATGTTCCTGTCGGCATTATTGCACTTATATTTACAATTATTATTCAGCGTGAATTTATCAACAAAGTTTCACGGAAATTTGATTATATAGGCTTCATTTCGGTGGTAATATTTTTACCTGTGCTTTTGTATGCTCTTTCCGAAGGTAATGCACAAACTAATTCAGCCGGTTGGTCAGCCCCTTATATTCTGATTTGTTTCGCTGTATCGGCTATCGCTTTTGCAGTTTTCATTACGCAGGAACTGACAACAAAAAATCCGTTGATCGACTTGCGACTCTTAGGAAACTACAACTTTGGGATGACCAATATTGTAATGCTCGTTTTCAGTATGGGAATGTTCGGAAGCACATTTTTACTTCCATTGTACCTACAAAACTCAATGGGTTACACTGCGTTGCAATCGGGAGCAGTATTCCTGCCTGTTGGAATTATTCAGGGTGCTGTTTCTCCAATGTCGGGAAGATTTGCCGATAAACTGGATGCCAAAACGCCTATCATTCTAGGTGTTCTGCTTATGGTATTGAGCTTTTATCTCAACTCGCAACTTTCATTTTTGACCGAACGACCTTTTGTAATGACATCGTTGTATATTCGCGGACTCGGAATGGGATTGATGTTTACGCCCTTAACAACGCTTGGTTTGCTTACCATTCCACGCGAAAAAATGGCGCAGGCCTCAGGAATTTCGAATACAATTCGACAGATCGGAGGAAGTTTGGGAGTGGCAGTATTAAGCACAGTACTCACTGCAAGGGTGAATTTTCACGCTCAAATGTACGGTGGAGCTGTTCAATCAGGTTCACAGACATTCCAGCATGTGACTCAAAACATGGCAAACTACATTCAGCAGCACGCGGGAAGTTCACTTGGTACAGCTGTGAAACAAAGTCAGGCGTTATTAATGCAACACGTAAGTTCACAAGCATTTATTCAGGGAGTTGACGATGATTTTCTTCTCGCAGCAGGCATTACGTTAATCGGCTTTATTCCAATTTTAATGATGAGGTCGAAAAAATCCAAGACTCAGAAATCACCGGATCATTCAGGAGAAGCCATTATGATGGAATAATTCATTTAATGCGTGTTATTTAAGTAATTAATCAGAAAATATAAAATATGAGATCGATTTATAAATTAATGATAGTTCTGCTTTTTGTTCCGCTATCCATTGTTCGCGGACAAAACATCAGCACAACAGAATCTTCCGATTCGCTAACATTAACAGCGATTTTAAACGAGGTGATAAAAAATTATCCCTCAATAATAAAAATAGAAAAGGAACTGGACGCTGCCAATGCCAGAATCGGACTTGCCAACTCGGCATATTATCCCGATATTAACCTGACTTCTTCTTATTCGAGAATAGGCCCGACTTCTACTATTTCCATTCCAAATATGGGAACATTCCAGCTTTATCCGGCCGATAATTATTTTGCAGCAGTAAGTATCAACCAATCCATTTACGATTTTGGAAAAACCGCAAAAAATGTAGCGTTCGAAAAACAATCGAAAGATCTGACCAAACTATCGATTGAGCAGATTAAACAGGGACTTTCGCAACGTGTGATAGGTAATTATTATGCCATTGTTTTTCTGCAGGAAGCCGTAAAAATAAAAGATGAAGAACTCGCCACATTAAACGAACATCTTCGTTATGTGGAGAAAAAAGCGGAAACCGGATCGGCAACGAAATATGAAATTCTGACCACGAAAGTTCGCATTTCGAATATCGAAAATCAGAAAACCGATATTCTTACTTCATTGCAGGTGCAACTTTCACAACTAAACTCGTTTTTAGGAAAAGCTCAGGAAACCAGTCAAATAGTAAAGGAAGACTTGAATAGTTCGGAAATTATTGCTTCCAACGATTCTTTATTCAATTTTGCGTTGGATCATCGCGACGAAATGAAAATAGCCCGTCAGAAAACTGAAATGGCCAAAACAAAATATCAACTGGTCGGTGCACAAAACAATCCTACGTTTAACTTTTTTGCAAATGGCGGAGTTAAAAACGGATATTTGCCAAATTTGGCAACATTGACTCCAAACTATAGTGTTGGTGTAGGATTAAGAGTTCCGATATTTGATGCAACCCGCACAAAGTACAACAAACAGCAGGTAAAAGCTAATATGGAAGCTAACGATCAGGATACTGAACTTGCTAAACGCACCATCATAAACGAAGTGGTAGAAAGCAAAGCCAACTCACTGGCAGCACTTAAAAAGGTGAAACAATCGGAATTGCAACTGCAACAAGCGCAACAGGCGTATGCATTAGCCGAAACCAATTTCGAAGCCGGAGCTATTACCAATCTCGATCTGCTTCAAAGTTTTACTTCGGTTGCCGAGAGCAAGCTTGCACTTCTCAAAACAAAAATCGATTACACCGTCAGTCTGTTGAAACTGAAAATAGCTATTGGCGAACGGGTATATTAAAAACACAGAAACAGTTTCTATAAAATTTCAAAACGCAAATCACTCAAATTCAAGCAGGTAATCATATAATAAGAAGAAGAAAACATGACACTTATTATTTTTGAAAAAATGCATTAACTTGTGTAATTTGCGTTTTGAGATTCATTACTTTCCTATAAATTTATATTCATACAAAAAATTATAATAAAAACTAATACTAAATTATTTTTATTAAAAAAAATATGCACATTTAAGGATAATAAGTCGAAATCTTATTTATATTTGTGCCATCAAATAGTAATCAAAGACCAATATTAAATTTCCAATATATTTACAGATTGAATTTGATATTATTCATTTAATGAAAACATACACTGTTCCTTTGGGTTATTCAGCATCCGACAGTATATTATTCAATTACACCACCAGACAATTTATCTTTTATTGCGACATTTTTTCGATTAAATTCTTTATTAAAATATCTTAAATTTTATAAATAATTTAAGCTCGTTTTCATTTATTGAACTTAGTTTATTAAATATCAGTATATGAAAAAAAGAAAATCACATGTCAACTTTCAAAGGGTATTTGCATGCAGCTTTTTTCTATTTATTGTACTTGATGCCTGGTCTCAGTGGACCTATACTGCTACAGTAACTCAAACAGGCTCATGTATTCCCTATCCACAACTCTCAGGAGTACAATACTACACCAAAAGTGCTTGTGAAGCAGCCAGACAGTATGATTTAAGTCAGAATGGCTCCGACTGGTCCACCTTTTCAGGAGATTGTCAAACAGTGATCACCTGTACGCCTTGTATGGGATCGGATATTGGAAATTCAAATCAAATCAGTGTTAACGGATCACCTGAAAATCTCATGATTGATGCCGCTGCAGCCGGAAAAGCATTTTTCTCCTCTCATCGCAGCAAGGATATAGAAAGCTGGATGAATGATTATTGGGTTAAGCTTAAAGCCAGAGGAATACCCTACGACATTGCTAATATCATGACAATTTATGATGTGCCTTTAACAGGTAATCCTGAATTTGATCAAATGTATTTGTTTGCTATGTCAAGCTTTCTGAAAACAAATCACCTCAATTCATTTGTTGCCAATAATACAAAAACAGCAGAAAAAAATCCACCAACCCAACCGGTTATTTCTCAAAATGAATCCGAACCGAAAACCGTTCCTCTTATGGGAGGCAGCCCGATGACTGACGAAGAACGTCAGCGCCAGAAGTTGTACAAAGAACTTGGTTATGTTCCGGGTTACGACATGTATGCATTCAATGTGGCTACAGATAACAAAATCGAGGAACCGAAAAATGAAGGCAGTGCTCTATCCAAATCTCAGGAATACAAAACGATGGAGTATTTTTTTGATAAAATAGGAGACATAAAAGGAGGTGGACTGCCGGCTGAAATCGGTAAAGGAATGCTGAAATTTGTTGATAATACATTCACTTTTTTGACTGATGCAACCATTAACAATAAATATACTGCTGAAGAATTAGAAAACATGTCTCCGGCGTTTACAGTCGTAAATACCTTAACGCAAATTAGAGACGAAAAAATAGAAGAATACGTCAATGCTCCGATCAACAAGCTCAAAGGTGCCGTGACTAATACCTATAAAGAGATGGGAATAGCTGTAATAAGTGCTAAAACAGGGGTAGACTCGAAAATTATAAAGACTGATCTGAACAATTCGTTAACTTTAATCAACGAAGGAAAAAAGATTTACGATTTATACAATACTCCCAAATTAGGTGATATTAAATAATTTATCAAAGTTAGATTAAAATGAAAAAAACGAATTATTTAATAGCAATTTTGTTTTTATCTCTCGGACTATTTCTGAGTGCTGCCCCCATTGACTCTGTAAAAGTGGAGGTACTTATGAACAAGCAAATGCTTAAAAATAATGGATTTGAAGAGAAGTTTATTCCTGCGCTTGAAATTACTGGTGATAGTTTATTGCTGCTTGCCACCGATCAACATTTCAATCTGTTAGGTTGGGAAGGCATAAGATCTATTGGTAATATTCAGAATAAACCGGTAGAATCATTTGCCTATACACCCGAAGGCTTCCTGATGATGATAAGCGATAAAGAAATTTGTTATTTTGATTCTTTACAAAAAATGCAAACTCTCTTCAGTTTGCCCGACTCAGGAATGAAACTATCGCAGGGAAAGTCAGTTATTTATCTTTATGATTGTAATACTTCCAAAACAGACTACTCATTATATGTTTTGTCGACTTACGGACGATATATCAGATTATTACAATCCCCATATCCAATACAGTCGGTAACCGAATGCAAAGACTCTGTTTTGTTTGCAAGTGGCAATATAGTTTTCAATTTCAATAAAGCGACTAAAGCTATTCGCCCGGTTGCTGCATTACCAAAAGGAAAGATTATAAAATCGGTAACTTCAAATGACTCTAACACCATTTACTTTTCTACTGATAGTGCTATTTATGCTCAGTCGGACACCAATTCCGTCGTGATTAATTCACATATAGGCGGAATCGTACGTTATTTTGCTCATGGACTGGTTATATTTAATCCTGAGGAAAAATTACTGATAAGAATTCCTAACATAGACAATATGATTCATGAATCGCTAAAACCGGTGGCTCCAACAATAACACAACCCGAACAAAATGTTATTTTGGAACATCCCGAATCAGCTAAGACTCTCACAAACACAGACATAAAGGAAATGGCCAAACAAAACATGACTGACGGGAGTATCATAAGTAAAATTTTCAACTCAGAAGTAAATTTTTCACTTACCATAGATGATATGATTGATCTGTCAACAAATAATGTATCATCAACGGTAATATCCGTCATGAAGAAGGTCATGAAAGAAAAACAGGAGACAAATACAATTAGTACCAAACAATAATATTGAATGAATATGAAACCCAGAATCTTATTTGTAATAGCCTGCATTTTGTTGGCATCTGGTAGTTTAATTGCTCAGGAAGTATTGACAAACAAAACTATAATCAGAATGGTGAAGGCAAAACTATCTGATGAACTCATTATTGATGCACTAAATTCATCTGTCCCCAATTTCAATTTGAGTGCAGATTCTTTAAAAATCCTGCAAGAAGCAAATGTTTCGGAACTGGTTATTAAAGCTATGGCGATGAAAAGTAATGTTGATTACGTTTCTCCTAGCGAAAATAAAGGAATTATAGTTCTAAATCAACAAGATGTAGCCAGCAATCAGGAAATCGAACAAACTCTGGTTAGTGAATCTATGAAAATGGAGATAAAATCTGACTTTCTTTATCCAGACTATCCTGAAATCAAGATAACTTTCAGAGAATACGTTAAGCCAATAAAATTGATTGTCCAATATTATAATAATGAATTCGAACGACTCTCAGGAATGATTCATGACTGGAATAAACAACATTTGGATTCTATTCAAAAAGCAGATGAAATTAACTCTAAAATCATCTCCCTAGAACAACAATTAATTGAAAAACAAAATGCTGGCACAAATGAGTTTTCACCTGATATTTTAGCTTTAAAATCTCAACTGAATGATTACAGAAACAGACATAAAGTATTAAGAACAAATATGTCTAATTATGGATTGAAAATGAATAAAAATCTAACCACGTATATTGAAACAAATAGCAAAATACTTTCTTCATTATATAACTCTGTGAGCGGTAGTGTCAAATCTTTTGATAACAATCCATTAGAACAGTCCTTACCCGATTCATTAACCATAGCTAAAAAAATTATTGACACACAAGTAATTTATTACATTAGTCCTCTTAATCAACTGCTGCGCTGGTATCAAAATCAGATTGTTAATATTAATAAGCTTACAGACAACTGGAATCATTTAATAGCAGATAAGATTGTAAAAATAAATGCCGTAAATGAAAATAAAAACGAACTTAAAGCAAAACTAAAGAAATACGAAACTGAGCCTAAGAAATACAAAACCGAAATTTCATCTACGAAAAAAGAGATTGATGCCTGTACGAAAGATATAAGAAAATTGACGACAGACATGAAAAACGAAAGCAAACAACTCTCGGGATCTATCGAGCAAACGGGAAAAGTGGTTCAAAGCTCACTCAAAGAACGGTTTAACGACATTCTCGAACGAATCAACTATTCATATCAGGAAAAACTTAATCTATAAAGAAGATATGAACGGAACTGAACCTTTTAAAAAAGGAAACACCTGTTATTTCAGGTATATTTTCTTGATTATATGCTTAAATTTTGCAGTAGCATCTGTTGCTTTTTCGCAAGATACTGTTGATGCACAACGCTTTTCCGGGGAGTCAACAATCGGAAATGCCAGACAAATGTTGCTGCAAGGTAATGTTGTAGATGCAATTATTATTTACTCTCAGGTATTCGATGAAGACACTACAAACACATCAAATCTTCTGGAATATACTTATGCACTTGCAGTTGGTGGACTATATGACGCATCGTTGCGGTATCTGGATCTGATATTGATAAACGGGAAAAAGACTCCCGAGTTTTATTACTATACTTCACAAATTTTTGCATTGATGGGTTATACCGATTTGGCAGATGGATTTATGACTTTGAATAAAACGAATGAAATCCCGGCATGGCTTTCAGAAAAAGCTGCAAATATTCAAAACAATTTTGCCCGTCAGAATAAAAAGGTGATTATAAATGTTGGTCAGGATTTAAATGAAGAATATAAGTTAGCCAACAAAATGGCAGCTCAAAATTGTAACCTTCAATCCATCATAATGTTCAGGGACATTATGAATGAGTTTCCGGATGATTACATTTTGTATACAGGATATAGTATACCTCTTGAAAAGGCTGGTTTGCTAAATTTATCGGTTAAAGCAATGGAAACCTCTATCGAGTTATACGAAAAGAAGCCGGAAGATCCTTCGGTATTGAAAAATTTGGGAAACAGGTTAAATGAATTGCAAACTAAAATAACTGCTGCTAAAGCAACAAAATTCCTGGAATCTCCTAAAGAAGTGTTTAATCCTAAAATGCTCATGTATCTGGGAGCTACACTTGGAGCATCGAGCAGTATAAATGCAAAGTTGGGCTATTTTCTAACTTCCACTTTGAATGGTTCGGTAGATGTAGGTATTGGTGGTGGTTCAGGAGTTAATTTGGGGCTTACATTTTACAACAGAACCGGGAAATTCGTATATGGAGGTGGACTTACATATTATTTTGGAACATTGCTTTATGGTAAAATTTCGGTTGGGCTAAGTTTTCTTAATAGGAAACGTACCGCCAGTTATGATGTTTTTGTTGATTGTAATACACCTGTACTTTCAAAAATGGTTCCTACAACTTTTAGTTTATCGATAGGAAGAAGTATTTATTTTGGCAAACGAAAATAAAGCAAATAAAAAAATGAAAAAAATAACGACCACATTATTTTTACTGATAATAATTCAAGGATTATTTGCTCAGAATTTATCTAAAACTGAAAGGTTTAACAATAATATATTGAGTCAATATAGTACTTATTTTAGTGGAATTTTATTGAATGAAAAGAATCAACTCGAGATAACTGCAACCAATCTATTTTCGGAATTAAATACAACCGACAAGCAAAATATTATGAATATTTTGGTCAAAGAATGGCAAGAATCTTTCGTAATTATAGTTTTTAATACAAAAAGAGAGCTATGGGGTTGGAGTCCGTCGACTGACAAAGCAATATTAGTCGATTCGTGGGACTTGAATTCCGTTGTAAAATCAACTGTAACAGATCATATCGAAAGAACGAATCAAATGCCATGGTTTTTCTATATTGGCGGAATGAATTATTTTGATACCGATTCAAATATTAATGGAGCCTTAAATGCACATGTAGGAGTATTTTTGCTGAAAAACAAGTGGGATGTGGCACTTACTTTTTCAGAATCTATTCAGGGAAATATTGATGATGAAACGTCCAGCATTCAGGCAGGAATAGGTGCTATGACTCGTTTGCATTTTCCAATTAAAAAATACAATTTAAGTCCCAATGTTGGCGTTCAGCTCACCACTTATTTAACCGCTTCGGGCGATGATGCAGCCGTTTTTTCATTAACTCCTTCCTTATTGGTTGGCATAGGTTGGTATGTAGGTATTGGAAGTATTGATGCCAGTGTAAGCATCGGTAAAAACTTCGTTGCTACTGTTGGCTATACTTTCATGCCTAAATTCAAAAAGAAAAAGAAATAAATGAAATTTCCCCTAATTAGTCGACCCTTAAAAAGTCCATAAACATAAGATTATCAGTAAAATAAATCTTAAAAGTGTTGTGTATATCTGCAAGTTTTAGTATATTTGATGCATAAATCTTGCAAATATATTATGCTATCAAAGAAGAAAGATACT